>JAUUVJ010000434.1 GCA_030589605.1 Candidatus Hodarchaeota archaeon
ACTGCTTTTCCCACTGCAAAACACCGCTGGAGCTTATTTTAATCAATCGATCAAAATCAACAAAAGCAAAACCCCCATCTAGGGTCGAAACCAGATCACCTACCCAGCGTGTAACTCCGCCATCTGAATAAGTCTTCCCATCACCATAGGTTTGATTCCACATCATTATGCCATCTTGATTAATCTTTAGCAGGAATGCTTGAGGTACTTTGTTGATATGATATTCCCAGTATATTCCACCTAATAGAAAACCATTATCGGTAGTCCGAATAAAGGCCGTGGTATGTTCTTCATATTCCCCTCCATAGGTTTTAGACCATTCAAGCAGGCCTTGTGAGTTTAATTTTAGTACTCTCATATCCCATTGCGATTGTACGGAGTAGATGGATCCTGCCAAGCTATAGCCACCGTCAGTGGTTTGAATAACAATTACCTCCTCCCCCTTCAATAAATGAGCAAAATTCATCTCCCATAGCATAAGTCCATTTTCATCTAATTTAAGAAGTCTCCAATTAGTAGCCAAAGCAAAACCACTATCCGAAGTCTGAATCAATGAATATGCACCCTGCCATTGTTCATGATCATATGTTTGAACCCACTCCACTGTTCCTTCTGAATCAGTTTTAATGAGCCCCAAAGTATTATTAATCCCACCAGCAAAAGCAAATCCACCGTCCATTGTTTGAATAAGAATATTTATCCCATTATAGTTAGTAGATGGTGAAATCATACCATAACTGTGACTCCATTGAACTTCCCCTTGTGAATTGAGTTTGGTCACGATTACATCATCATCATCATCAACAACTTCTTTGTTAATTGCCGAACCAGCAATAAATATTGCCAAACCTCCATCCATAGTCTGAATCAGATCAAGAGCACTTTCCGTTGAAAACATTATGCTATCAGAGGAAATAATGGGTATAGTTGAATCTAATGAAGTGGTCATATATGCTGTGACAGCGGGTAACGGAAATGGAAGAATTCCCAATAAAATGAAAAAAAATACAATTTTATGAATAATTTTCAAGTAAACTGACTCCAAATTGATTTAAATTGTACAGACAAAAGATGTGCTATTTCATTCACTTTATCACCATCTTTATCAAAATACTATGTGAGACATTATTTGAAGATTTGGTTGCAGAAAAGTGTTACTTCCCTCAGTTCAATTAAAGAATAGAAATAAATCTTCTCAACACTTTTCAAAAAGAAGTGACTGAAGAAACTAAACCAAAAGATTCAGATTATGTTAAAAAGGTATCTTGGTATTTATGAGAAGATTCTTCATTTATGGTGTACTTCTTTAAAGTATTCAATGAACCTATTGAATGTTCGAAATTAAATAACATAATATTAGAATGGATTAAGTTTCCTATTCCTGATTTGAATATTTTTTTGTTCCTAAAATAAATTTTTTTTTGGAAGATATCGTTCGTTAAACGATATTTCATAAACATCGCATTGGTTATATGATTAAAATACCATGTAGTTTTGCATGGCAATAATTTTTATCGTAGTTTTTTGATAATTTCAGGGAGATTGCTTTCCGATATCATACTTCTTTAAAGCTATTAGAAAACTATTCAATTATAAGAAGAAATAAAATTGGGTTTTGAAAAATGAAAAATACTGGATTTCTAGGTTTTAACTTTATCTGTTAAAGATAGTTCAACTGAAATTTCTTTTTTACCACCAAATAAACGAGATGCTTGAAGTAATTCAATACCAACTGGCTCACCTTTTTCATCATAATCAATGATCAATCCTTTTCCTGATTCATCGCTTTCTTTGATTTTTTCATTACTTAATTTTATATATAAAGCATCTGCTTTAGGATCATAATTTATCTTCACTTATTTCACCTTTCCAATACTTTTTGATCTTAGAAGTTTTATATGCAGATATAATGACAATTCTATCTTCATCTTCTTTATAGAATACCCTTAATAAACACTTTTCCTGAGATTCATGATCTATCTGAATCTTATGAATGATCATTCCTACCTGATTATGGAACTTTTCATCTGGTTTGTTGATAGATTCTTCAATTTGATCTTTGGTTATTCCTCGTGAATTCATTCGTTCAAGAGCATGATCTGAAAATTGAATTTTCATTTTAATACATTCAGTAATTAGTTATTGATAAAGCTTCGGAATTATTCTTTTTCGAGATCTTTATTTAAAAAACTGTTCCAATATCAACTTTTTTTCGGAACAAGTCGTTGGTTATTGCACATCTGTTATATAAAATGAAAAATTTATTTCTCGATTTCTGGTGAAAAAGAAAAAAGAGAAAAGAGAAAAGAGGATCGCATTAACGAACAATTAACTTATGATATTAGGGCTGACCTTCCTATTTAGGCCACTTCCATGCGTGCCAAACAACCGTCTTAAATGAAAGTATAGAACCACAATTCTTGCAATAAGAGAAAAAAGTACTGTTCTGTTCACCACAAAGGTCATATTTAATATAAGATTCCATAATCATCACATCTAAACGTGATCAATCACTCCCAGAAGCATTATTAGGTTATTATGTTAATAGAGGGACTATTCAGGTGGAACGAATTTTGAGAGGATGATTACGATAACAAATAGTATGAAATTACTTGTATAAAAAGTTTTTTTATGAAACACTATTTTTCAAAATAATCCCTTAGAGGTGATTTAACTATTACTTTACTTATAAAGGGAAACGCCAAACTGTGATTTTGCGACTTTTTGTCTAGATGTAAAAAAAATAATTCCTTAATTCAAGGTTAATGTTGAGAGATACTAATTCGCTATTTATTGTATTCAGAATGCTTAAATATCGGATTTCCAATACTAGTGAATGATGATCGAAGATGTGAGATCAATGCTCAAAATAAGAAAAGAAATTGTAATCCCCCTAATATTACTAGCAGTAATGGTTTTTGGCTTTTCTTTAAGGTTTCTAGCTGATTTTATGATTTTCA
>JAUUVJ010000034.1 GCA_030589605.1 Candidatus Hodarchaeota archaeon
ACTAATTATCATTTCCCAATCATTACTCTTGAAAGATTCATGTTCGACGTTGGTGAATTCATAACAAAAAGCTCTAAATTTATGATTTGGCGAGTAACTGCATTTATATCGTTTTTTAGGACGATAATTGCTTAATTCTGTAATCAAAGGAGATATATCATTAATCGCTGAAACAGAAATGATTTTAAGGTCATGAAATTCCTTTTTTAAGATTCTCAGCCTTTCTTCATTGGCTTCAGGACTTATTAAATCATTTTTATTTAAAACTAAAACACGATGATTTTGAGGGTTTAACTCCGCAATAGTCTGGATTGAAACTCTGCTTTTTTGGAGAATATAATCTATCGGTTCACTAGCATCTACAATGATAAATATAATATCTGCAGCTAAACTTTCTTCTAATGTCGATTTAAAAGAGTCGATCAAAAAAGTAGGAAGATCCTCAATAAAGCCTATCGTATCTGTGACGAAAATCGCTAAATCATCAAGATGAAATCCACAAATACGTGTATCGAGTGTTTCAAATAAACGTGAACTGACACTTGATGTTCTTGAATTTGTTAAGGAATTTATTAGAGTTGATTTCCCAGCAGATGTGTACCCACACATTGTACAATAAAGACTATCATAATGACGCCTTTTCCTAGATTCCCGTCTTTTCTCCCTTTGATTTTTCAAAAGACTTAGTTTTTTTCTTAAAAAAGCCTCTTTTTTTGTCATATTGGCATCAAAGAGGTTTAATGGACTTTCCCCTGTTCCCCCAAATCCAGATCGCTCAGTATGCCAAGCTCCCTCTAATCCAAGTTGGTGCATTAAGCGCAATCGTTTCCTTGGACGTTCATACTTCAACTGAGCTAATTCAATTTGAAGTTTAGACTCTTCCGACATTGCTCTCATATCAAAGATCTCTAAAACAAGGTCAAATTTGTCAACAACTTGACATTTAAATAATTCCTCAAGATTCATACCCTGTTTTGGAGATAAATGAGCACCGATAACTAATTTGAAAGGAGAAATTTCTGTTTCTGTTTCTGTCTCATATCGAAGCTCATTTAACTGATTAATGGAAAAAAGATATTTTGGATTCTTTCCTATTTTCATTGTATATTCCTTTATTACGCGATAGTGTGCAGATAGGAGAAGCTCCCGCATTTCTTCATTCAATAATAATTGTCTCTTATCTATAGGTAGGGGAAGTATCAAAAAACAATCTTTGACCTGATGATTATCATCTAGAGTAATTTCTTCCACTTTTTTACCTCAACACGACAATTATGTTATTCTAATCTAAGTGGCTTTTATCACATTGATTTTTAAGAATTTGGAATTTATGACTCATATAATCAGTAGATCTGTGCAAGTTACAATCAATGGAATTCTATTCAGTAAAGCATTTTTTACTTGAAAATCGATTATACTAACAAAAATGTATCCGATTTTTGAAATGTGATTAAAAGGCACTATTTCAATTGATTCATTAGAAATATAGGGTTATTTTATTAAAATTTGTACGATTCAAAGCTAAAATCTTCAGATTCATAATTCCTGATGATGATCTTATTTACCTTCTATTCACTTAGAAATAACAGATAGAATCCTTCTATTAAATGTCTATTGAATATTTGTTTTTGTTAGATTCGTTTCTCTCTTGAAAACACTTTTAAACTTCCAATAACGATTGTTAAGCAAGAACAAAAATTACACATTATCTGATGATTATGAGTATTCAGAAAAAAAAGCGCTTTAAAAAATTGATACAGCCACAAGAAGTCATTGTATGGTTTATATTACCAGCGATACGTCGTGAAATAACAAATGCTCTTATTTACACGCACTCTGTTCCCCAAAAAGAAATTGCTAAACGTTTTGGGTTAACCGAACCTGCAATATCACAATATAAAAAGGGGGTAAGAGGAGATATTGAATTTGAACCAAAGGTAATAGAAAAGATAAATGAAGCTGC
The DNA here is from genome assembly GCA_030589605.1 of Candidatus Hodarchaeota archaeon. GTDB lineage: Archaea > Asgardarchaeota > Heimdallarchaeia > Hodarchaeales > Hodarchaeaceae > Hodarchaeum. Next base: position 1,964 of record JAUUVJ010000034.1, read on the forward strand.
TCGAAAAATAGCTGAGGAAGATGCTTCAGCTCCTAGAGAAGTTCAGAGAGTTCTGAAATTCATTGAAAACAAGGGGTATCTATGCAAATTTCACAAAAAATTTGGTGTAGCTCATGAAGGATGCCAAATTTGTAAGGTTAAGGTTGAATAAACTTCGACTACTACTAATTTTGGAATTGCAGTATTTATTTCTTATTACTTAACGCCGTTTTAATTAACTTATACAATAGAAGATTCTTTTTTTTTAAATGAAATTCACAGTATATTCTGCAAAATCAAACCTTTTCATTATACTTGCTTCCTTTTTTTTTTATAGTAAATTATCTTTTAGAGTTATGATTTTTATTAAAGGGTTTTCTATTTATATACTAATATATTACACATTATTATCACATATCTTCGAGGGTATTTTCGCGATAGGTTTTTAAACAAATACTTGAATATGATATTCAACATATATGAAAATTTTAATGAGTTGCAAAATCGTTAGGTGAATAATAAATGATTTTAATAGAATATATTAACGTATGGAGATAGAAAAATTATTACTGAAAAGAGTAGTGATTGTGGGAGTAATTCTATGTTGTATGATGATCAACGAGGCGAGATAATCTGTGAACAATGTGGGTTAGTTGCTAATAGTGTAATATTCAGCCGTGAACCAGAATGGCGTGCATATAACTTTGAAGAAGAGAAGACAAAAGTCCGAGTCGGCCTTCCAACAACTGTTTTAAATAACCGAGAAATGAGAACTGTTATTGGTGGAAAATCTCGGGATTCATATGGGAAACATTTGAATACTGCAACTCAAGCGAAATTTGCTAGGTTATCCCAGATGGATGAACGGATCCAAGATAAGACAACAAGAAATCTCAAAAGCGCATTAATGGAGCTTAAACGAATAAAATCGCACTTGGATTTATCTAATGATATTTGTGAAGTCGCTGTTCTTCTTTATAAACTAGCATTAAACCAAGATTTGATTAAAGGACGTTCTGTTATAGGTATGATGAGTGCTGCAATCTATCTAGCTTGTAGAAAGAAAAATGTAGCAGTTACACTAAAAGATACTGCAGAAATAGCGAATATTTCAACAAAAGAGTTAGGTAGATGTATACGAATATTCTTACAAAATATTAAGGTAACTAGCGCTTTACCTGATCCTGTAACACTTGTAAATAGGCTAGGCGAGAATTTAGGCCTTACTATGTATACGAGAAAAGTTGCAATAGATCTCCTTGTTGAAGCTAAAGTGCGAAAACTCACAATTGGAAAAATACCTATGTCTTTAGCTGCTGCAGCTGTTTATATTGCATCCATTCAAACTGGAGAACGTCGCACTCAACAACAAATCGCAATTCCGGCTCGTACTACTCCCGTGACAATCAGGAATCGATTTAAAGAACTCGCAAAAGGTTTAGGACTTAAACAATTTGAAGTTAAGCGAGGTGCGGCTGCTAAACCCGTTATTATTGAAAACCCGACGAGTTGGGTTCGACAACAACGAAATAAATCTAATTGTTAAGTTAAAACACTCATTTTTTCACCCATTGTTTAGAGTATGATCCTTTAAACAGGATCTTCCCCTTTTTTTTCTATTATTTCCTGTATATCAATAATAAAAAACTGAGAGTTATTGATAAATTGTTTCATATCAATAGCTAATAGATTTCTGAACCCATACTCACCATATGCTATCTTCAATGTATCTAATGCTTTTCGTAACCTGCGGGATAGCTCAAATTCTTTAGGTATTACTTTTTTTTCTTCAAGAAATTGCAAATCATCAATCCGTTGTTCATAAGCAGCCATTGGTAGGAAGAAACTCGAATCTTCGAATTGACCATGAAAAGGAGCATCAGCAATTAAATCTCCAATTTTTTCAGCTAAGATATCTGCAGCTACAATCATGCTCAACACAACGAGTTTTATTGAGAATAATTTATCTAAAGTAGATGTAGCATTAACATACGCTCTAATAGAGCTGTTAAGATAACCTTTAGCTTCGTCAAAAATCGAAATCACTCGAAAATTCACAATTCCTGTTTGTAAATTGATATATTTGAATTAATTTCGGAATATTTTCTTTAGAATTAATTAAATTATCCTTTTTTTTTAAGGCTGTGCAAACATGATTAGGAAGATATTGTTTTTCATTCACCGATTACTGTAATCATTAATTTCCTTTTTCTAGGTTTAACATCTAATTCTATGAAAGCTATTTGTTGCCATGTACCGTGAAACACAATATTATTGTTTACAGGAACCGTCAAGGATGGTCCTAATAACGAAGCTCTTACATGGTAATGCCCATTTCCATCATGCCAAGTTTGCTCATGAAAATAGTTCATGTTTTTAGGAATTATTTTTTCTAAGAAGTCTGGGATATCTTTCAGTAACCCTGGTTCATACTCAAGGGTAATAATAGCTCCAGTAGACCCTGCGTTGAATATTGAAACAATTCCATTGTTAATATCAGATTTTGATACTATTTGGTTTATTTCAGAGGTTATATCTATGATATCACCCTCATAGGTTTGCTTTAGATTCAATTCTGCTTGATGTACCGTCATTGAATATCACACCTTTCATTTATTTCATTCATTTTATAATATAGTTCATTAATCTAAATGCTAATTGGATGTATTTTAGTTACAAAATTTCCAAAAACATCAATGATTCTTACAGCAACGTTGTAATCACCTGATTTAGGATATTTATAAGATGTCGATCCTTTTATATCATTTATTACTCTTTTTCCTTTCAATATTCTAAGGGAATACCAATCTACACAAAAATTCCTATTCTGATAATTCCAGTCTATCATCCAATAATCAATGAATTTTATAGAATCAGCTAATTTGGATTTATCGAAACATCCCTTCTTACTAGGATTACAACTCACTATTTTAACAAATAGAATATTTTTTTTTAATTCAAACACGAGTTTTACATCTGGTAAATCATTTGATTTAATAGAAATCAAAGTATTAGCCATTATGGTACCAGTTTTTTCGGTGGGAGATTGAAAAGTTTTTAAACTATAAAGGATAAATTGATTTCTTTCTGGAAACCTAAGAATTCTCTTTTTTACTTCGTGAATTGAATAAAGTCCTAAATCAACCCCAATCCACTTTCTGCCTAATTTTTCAGCAATAGCTAAGGTTGTTCCTGAACCACAAAAGAAATCTGCAACAATATCACCTTCTTTTGACGCCACCTGGATCACACGTGAAAGAAGAGATTCAGAATTCTCTGTAGGGTAGAGAGTTTTTTTTACCTTCTCATATCCAGCTATATCAAGCCATACATTGTCATTCTGAAATTGAACTTCAACTTTGTCTTGACTTTTTCTTTTTCTTTTTTCAATTTTAGAAGCGGTTAATTTAGCGTCAATGCTCATTCTATAAGCAAATAAGGAATCAAAATGCACAATGAGATGATTTTGGTGATAAGCTTGCTTTATTGAAAGATTTTTCTTCATTCGGCGTACTAAAAATTCATTCACAAAATTATCTACACCAAACACCTCGTCTAGCACCATTTTGGCATAATGACCAAAATGATAATCAAATCGGACGAATAAAAAGCCATCTTTCCTAAGCAATGGCTTAATGCGTATTATACGCTTTTTGAACCATGAAACGAAAAAAGAAATTGGATCAGAACCATTTAAAGAGTTTTTATAAGCTGTATCTTGTATTTGATATGATGTTTCCCCATTACTATTGATACCTATAGGAATTATGATATTTTCATCCATTCCTGTAAAAAATGGCGGATCAATATAGACAATCTTCAGTTTTTTTCTTAAACGATTAGATAATTTTTCTAGTACATCCAAACTATCCCCATGAATAAGCATATTCACCCATTCATTTGGCCTTTTCACATTCGTTGTCGAAATATTTGAAGGAAATACCTCATTCTGCACTAAAATATGACTTTTAGACTTATTATTCAATTTGGAACTATAAATTGAATTATTCTTAATACTGGTTTCTAATGATTCGTATTCCTCCTGTATAAACTTTCGGTATACCGTAAAAGATATTTTATTGTTGTTAAATATGGCTAAGCATCTATTAAATTCATCATTATTATTTTCTACTCCAATCCACTTCATACCTAATTTTGATGCAACTAGCAAGGATGTCTCTATGTCTGCACACATATCTAAAACTAAATCGCCTTTATTCATACAAGTAAGCAGTAAACGGTTGTATAATTCAAATGAATTATCCGATTTTTGATTCATAATAATTTCAAAACAGGGAATATCTAACCAATTTGAATCGACTATATGTCCTTTCTTAGAGGGAACCCAATATTCTGGATTCCCTTTCTTATTTAAACGAATTTTACTTTTTGAACATAGTTCAATGATTGTTTCTTGCTTCAATTTCCAATGTGTTCCTGGAGGTGGAGATAATATCAATTCTTTTTGATTAAACACAAATTTTTTAGTTTTTCCTTGTCCTTTCGATACAAACGAATGCCAGTAACCTCCACTTTCCTTATTGTTTAGAACAGGGTTGATTGTAGGAGTAGAGCTTGAAGAATAAAGCAAAATACTGTTTGTTCTTTCAAAAACATCCGAATTCAGGTGATAAGATACATTGAAGGGAGAATCTATTGTTATCTCATTCACAAATTTGTTAATCCCATAAATTTTATCTAAAAGAAGTTTAAATTGTGATTTAATTGAATTATTGACCTTAACTGCAATAAAACCATTATCTAACACGATATTTTTACATTCTTTAAATAATAAAGTCGTTTTATCCCAAAAATCTGATGGAGCTTTAATAAGTTCAACTTCAGATTTGAGAAATGCATTTTCTCTTGGGATTATCGTTATACCGTCTAAATATGATTTAGAATAGTCGAAAAGGATCAATCGAGGTTTTTCAAATTCTTCAATTGAGTTTAATTCTTTTACAATACACAGCGAATTGCCCAAAATTAACTTAAAATTGGTCTCATCTGAAAATATATCGCTAATTGGTTTAATATTGTATTTAGAGAGATTAATGTTCATTATGGAATTCTCGTGTGCTTATACTTCTAAATGGTCTTAATAAAAGATGATTTATTTGCGAGAGTAGTCCAGTAATTAAATATCAATCTCAAATTTCCTGAAGTTCTAAATAGAAGTTCTAAGTCATAAACAGAAAATTGGTCTATTTCGTCTCTTAACTTTGTTAAAAGTGTTCCTATCTTTGGTAATTTTTCTTCCATTTTAGATTTTAACTGTTTTGGAAAAAAATCAGGATTAAGCGATGAATCAAGACTTTCCAATCCACCTGATTTAACATCAATTTGGTTAAGAATTTCGATAACGATCTTTCTTTCTAATTCCTTTTCAATTCTGTGATGTGTTCCTCTCCACTTTGTACGATTTCCCACTCCACGCTCTCCACCATGAGGTAACAAGATCATATTTGATCCTGTGATTCTCCAACGGGATGAATCACAACCATCGACTTTTTCACTTAATTTTGTCATTAAACTAGGTGCTCCAACTCCAAGTGCCCATAATTTAGTTTCTTGTAATTCGCACATTCCTCTTAATCGATTTGCTATTTCATCTAACACAGGAAATAATCTTTTAGCGTGATTACCACCTTTTCTCATCAGTGGTACTAAACGTCCGATGAATAACCACTCTGGCAGCCCATCACATTTAATAATATCATTTAATAGCTCAGGTCTATTATATGGAACTACTGGTTGTACTTCCAACGCGTGTAAATCGTAATAATTCTCTATTATCTTATCATCAGGAAAGTCTAAAGTTATCTTAACAATACTTGAATCTTGGTCAGTTATCTCCTCATAAATCTCCTTTAATTTATTGATATCTAAATCTAATTTGTCTTTCCTGTTTAATGCAGAAAACGCGCCGGAATCACATATTATTTTCCCATCCCAGCCTAAATATTCATGAATACCTGATTTTTTAACTCTTTCAAAAGTTCTTGGACTTTTAAAGAAATCTATTGCTGATATCATAATCGCATCGGGTTTCAAAGCCCATTCAAAAGTCCATGGACGACATCGAGCATTTATGGGAGTTCCTAGAGCAAAAATCAAGTTTGTTCATCCATTTACATATAATACTGAAGAACTATTTTCCTTAGAATACTCATCTATCAAATTCTTCAGTTTTCTTTGACCGATACCTAAACCTACCATATTTTGGATTACTATTTCCGTGGATAATTGTCCTTCTATTCCAGCTACAGCTCCTAAGTAATTTTTACCCATTAATATATAGATCAAATCAAAGTTTTCTTCTCTTTGCCATTTCTTTATTGCTTTGATTACATTTAGATTATGCTGTTTGGACAAGATAGGTGTCATTCTCATATCATAATATTCAATCTCATCATTATCTCGGAGGAACCCATACTTTGCAGAAATAATTCCTAGGAAAATATCAGAATTCCATCTTCCTTCGCGCTTTGCTTTATCTATCACTTGAAACATTGGACCTTTATACGCTTTAGAAGCAGGTAATTTCATATCATGCAATCTCATCGCTTTTTTTTTGCCACATGAAATGATAAGAAGAATTTTTTTCTGTTTCAAGTAAAACACTTTCCTAAGAACCACGATATTCTTGTAAAAATTCTTTTTCACTATGAAAGAAAGATTTTTCTCTGATTAATGAAAAAAGAAATGATAAGACTAATACAAGCTTTTATTGTCTCTAAATGATAAAATCAAAGGAAAAAATCCATTGCAGTTATATTTAGGTGTTGTTCCAGGAATATTCCCATGGCTAGAAGAACCATTAATCAATGAAAAGATGAAGAAAAGCCACATTGGAATTATCTTTTCATATTGGTCTTTTCGGAAAAAACAATCTCAAATAATATCAAAAGGAATTCACGATTTTTTTTCTTTCGACGGACCAATAATGATTGATTCCGGTGCTTATAGCGCTTTTAATTCAAATATTGAAATTCAAATTGATGAATATTCAAATTTCATATTAAAAATTAAGGAATCTTTTCGAAATAATATTACAGTTGTAAATCTAGATGTCATTGGTGACTTTGACAATTCCCTTAAAAATTTTAAAACTTTAAAAGAGAGAATAGATTATCCTATTCTACCTGTAATACATTATCCTGAAAAAAGGATTCAAAAACTCTCAGAGAAATATGTTGGGGTAGGAGGGATGGTTCCATCCTTGAAAATTAATCAGAAAGGAAGTGTTTATGATATTGCTTCTTGGATTACGAAGTTGATTACATCTAAGGAGAAAAAATTTCATGGTTTTGGAATAGGCAGCCCTCTCCATCAAATTGCGTTTAATTTTCTATACTCTGTAGATTGGATAGGTTGGAGACGAAATGCTGCCTTTTGCTCCTGTTATACGCCAGAGGGATCAATATATATTCATGAAGCTCGAAAGAAAAAGAAAAAAGGGAAGAAGCTAACTTCTCACATGTTTGAAAGATACGCTCCTCCATTTATTGAATCTTACGAACAATTATATGAACCTGGTACTAAAGGATGGCTCAATCGTGCTTTATGGAACGTTTGGTGGTTTTTAATAGCAAGTGAAAATCAGAACCAAATTGAATGCAATAAATATGTTAAAAACTTACAAAAACGAATCACACAAGCATAATACCTAATAATTCATAATTATTCCTTTCTTATTTAGGTCATTTACTAATTTTAGTGATGAAATCATTAATGAAAAATAATAAAACACAAAAGATTTGTACGATATAAATTAAGTTAGCTATTTTATATGATTCTTAATTTCTTTTGAGAAGTAGTCGGATTGATAAGACATGTCTTATACCCTAGAGGATGTTAAACGTGTAGCTGAAGTTATAGTTGACTCTAAATATCTCGTTGCCTTTACTGGGGCAGGAATTTCAACTGAATCTGGATTACCAGATTACAGAGGGCCTGAAGGAGTTTGGACATTAAGAGCAAAAGGATTGAAACCAAAATCGCCCAGTAAACCAATGGAATTAATTGAACCGAACCCTAGTCATTTCGCATTTGTTGATCTTCATAAACTTGGTATTCTCAAATTCATCATTTCTCAAAATGTAGATAATCTACACATCAAATCTGGAATTCCATCTACTATTCTATCCGAACTTCATGGTAATAGGAACTTGATGAAATGTATTAACTGTGATCTACGCTTTTCTAAGGAATTAATTGGTTGGAATAATCACTTACATGGCAATGGGTATCTAACGGAAAAGGAAAAATCAAATCAACCAAGATGTCCTCAATGTGAGGGTAGGATCATTTCTTCTATCATAAACTTCAATGATCCGATGCCCCAGAAGGAAATGGAGATAGCAAAAAAACAAGTATTGATCTGTGATGTTATCTTATGTGTTGGATCCACATTGAGCGTTTTTCCTGCAGCTGACTTTCCAATTCTAGCGAAGGAAACAGGTGCACTTATGATAATAATTAATCTAGGTGAAACTCAATTAGATACAGTAACTGATATTCGCATTGAAGCTAAATCTGGAGAATTTCTAACCAAAGCAGTTAAAGAAGTAAAAAAAATCCGTTAATACCTCATTTTTGAGGAATATTAACTGGATGTGATATAGTTTTGATCCATTTTTGTGAATGAATTAGATCAATAATTCTTTGAACTCTGTCATCTTTTTTTAATACTATATATGATTCATTTATAATCTGGAAAATTTTATTCCTTAAAAATTCGATTTTATGTATGGATTCATCCTGAGGTGCTTTTAAAAACTCAATCTTATAGTTTAATCCTAACCATTCTTCAAGATCTATCTTTTTAATACAGTTATTCACAAGTTGTAACAATGAAGAATCGTTATAAGACATTTTGTCAATAAAATCAAATTCATCTTCAAAATAAAGTTCATAAATTAATGAGTTTGTAATACAATCATCAAAATAAATCTTTATCTGATTCATTTTCTCATCTAGATTCTCTATTGAATAAAGGAACAATAAATAATCGGCTAATTTTGATAACTTTATAAATCGATCAAATTTTTTAGAAATTGGAAAATAGTTGAGAGGTTCTCCGAAGAGTTCTAATTGCTTACCTTTCCTTTTTCCCATCCAATAAAACCAAAAATAAGCTAATTTCGAATTTAATATTAGAAGTAGACTTTTCAATCTATTTTTAGACCATTCTTGACTTAATATATAATATACATCTTGAGCAGCGTACCAATCATATGAATTATATGCAAAAGAATTTTGAACACTTCGTTGAGGAGTAATTATTTTATATTTTGTAAAAATATCCTGATTGCGAGGACGATTGAGAAAAGGAGGATTATCTAGAGACTCTTCTAATACCTCACTGAATCTCTTTAAATGTCTCTTGATATTTGGTAAGATTTCTAAATTAACCATATGTCGATTTAAGTAGAGGATTTTTTTGGTTGATTGAATATTTGTATGAAACCGTCGAATATCAGAATTTTTATAAAATGGTTTTAGTAGAGCAAGTTCATCATTATTAAAATCCTCGATAAGGTATAAGTCTCTTTCATCCTTTTTATCCAAAATAAAGACACCTATCCCTTTCATATCTTCAGATAAATCAAATTTTCTGATCTGTTTTGCAGAAATATTATTTAATCCTGTTACTATACCTTCCTTTGTATTAAATCCTTCATTTTTGAGCATAGTTGAATTATGAATTATATACTCAATAATAACTCTGTATTCTTCTGGTAGAAAATGAAAATACGAATCCCAATCTTTTAAAACTAGTTTACGTTGGTCTATTTCAAAGATGAGTTGATTATCCAATTTATCAATTAAATCTGTATTAATTGGATAGGACTTTTCAAAAAGAATTGTTTTGATATTAGAATTAGGAGAGTTTGCCTTTTTCAAAGTAATAATATTCGTATGAACCCCTTGGGCATTACTAAAAGCTCTATTTTCTCCAAAATTGATAAAACTGATAATTGATGTTTTAGATAAGATTTTAGACCTAAGTTTTTCAGCTCCTGAAGCTGTAAGCCAATAGTTAGATGTTACAAACGATAAATTTGCATTAGAGTTCATTAAATCAAGGCTACGATGTAGAAATAAATACCAAAGATCGATTTTTCCTTCGTAATAATCATTTAAACATAAAGAAAAGATCCGAAAGAGTTCTTTGTTACCACTTTCGCCTAAATAAGGAGGATTTGCTATAATGATATCAAATCCACTTTTTTTAGAAAATACTGTTGGAAATTCCAGAAACCAATGAAATAGTTTTAATCTTTTTAGCTTGCCTAACTCAATATTGTATGTTTGTGAAAAAACTAAATCGAATTTAGATTTTAAATTTACGTTAAACTGATCCCTTTCATCAAAATGAAGATTATGATTTTCAATTAAACCCAGATCTTCTGATGTAATTTCATTAGTATAAGAGCTAGTGGATTTCATTCCAGTGAAAAAAGTATCAAGATGTTGCTGTTTTTGTAAAGGTACCTGAGGAATACCAATAAAACCGATGAGCGAGTTTCCCCATTTTAAATTGAACCTAATATCTACAGGCTTGATATTTTGAAACACAGATACTTTAAAATATTTCATCACAAAAAGAAATAGCCTGACTTTAGCGATTTTGATAACATCTTTATTTATATCAATTCCATAGATATTCTTGCTAAATATATGATACAAAATGTAAAAGTTAAATTTTTCTTGGTTTGAAAAATCAAGAAGATTTATTTTTATTTTTTTTCTACCAAGGGAAGTTATTTCTAACTTTGATTCACTTTTTAATCGTAATCTCTTACATCTATTCCAAATCTGGTAATAAATATCCAAGAGACTCCTTGCTTCACTTTCCAAAAAATGTCCTGTTCCTACAGCAGGATCTAGGATCGAAACTCCCTGTAATAATTCGAATAAATAGATTAGAATATCCTGATCACGAGAGTTAAGTATATCGTTCAACAATTTGAAATCTGAATTAAATTTCAAATTAATTTTTTCTATGAAATAATATTCTATTGTTGTTTTACTTGTAAAATTCGAAATTTCTTCAGGTGTATAAAACGCTCCTGATTTTTTCTTTAATCTATGTGTAATCAATTTTTCATATATTGCTCCAAGAACAAATTCGTCTATCGTTCCTTTTTCCCAGTCAAGTCTTTCTAGACAATTAAAAATAGGTGAAATTTCTTTTTCCTTTGTGGAATTCATTTTAAAGGCAGGATTCTTTCTTTCCTCAACATAAAAGCAGATATTAGGGATATGAAATGATTTATATTTTTTCTTATCAATTATGAGGATAATTGATCCATAGGTCATTAACTCTCCAAAAATATCGTCTTTATATACGTAAGTATTTTTAGAACTGGTTATTATCTGTATAAAGGAATTAAAGAATTCAAAGTAATTTTCGAAGTATTTAGTTAAACATCCACTTGAAATTTCCTTGAATTTTGTAATTAAATAGGAAGTATCATTATTAAAAACACTCTTTCTTTGAAAAATCCATAGAACTAAACATTGCATAATTAAATCATTAATTAAATCCTTTACTTTCTCATCACGTTCGCTAAATCCAATAGTCTGTAAAATAAAACCTTTAATTTCATTTAAAATGGCATAAAGTTCTTCAATAACGGTGATTCGATCTTTTTTCATAATAAAGTTCTCATTTGTTGAATATTTCAATTTGATTCAAATCAGAAATGATATGTAAATAGCTCATAAAACATTAACACATTTACTGGAAATTAAGAAATTGAAATAAAAAATGATTTGGAACTAAAAAAGAATCAGAGTCAGAATTATTATTCCTGTTTAGAGTAATAAAAAAGAAAATGAAGGATCGTTAATAGCCTTAAGTTTATTTGAATAAAAGAGCCATTTTAGCAACTTCGCCATGGATATTTATAGCAGGTATTCCTACATCTCCACTTGTCCAAGTAAGAAAATAGTAACCATTCGGTGCTCGAGCAATAACAACAATCCCAGCTCCTCCTACATTACGTGCAACGTAATTTCCAGCTTCATAATCATTAACCATTGTACTGAATCGTGTACCTGCAATGTTAATACCCGGTTCTTTATCCTGCCAGGCTTTCAAAACAGCAGCTCCATCAAACTGCCAATCAGGTTGATTTGTCCAATAAACGCCTCCATTAGCATCTAAAATCGTTACAATGGATATATATCCATTTTGTATTAGGTTATTCATCTCATCTTGATATGACATTTTATTACCTCAATTATCTTAAGTATTATAAATCCAAGCTTAATAAGTAACTAACACGATGATTATATAATATTGTTTAAATGTTTGCATAAAAAAATCTGAAAATCATATGTGATTATATATACTATTTCCCTATTTTCTAGGTTTAGCAATTGGAAACGAGATTTTCATTTTTCAAAATAACGAGATCATTTATTCTTGAAAAATCTGTTTTTCCTTTTTCCAATGATTGTATATTACCTCTAGGTTCATTTTCAAATTCTTATATTCTATCTCTCAATTATTTGTTTAGCTAATAGTTTTATTATAATAACAGTTAAATTTGTATTTAAGTATGTAGAGTATTTCTTTTTAATACATTACTTGATTTAATGGATGTTCTACTAATGGCCGAGTACCAAGATTTAGGACAATATGTCATGAAGTTATTTGATGATCTTATTGCAGACTCTAAACAAAAGATAATTGAAGCAAGAGATACATTTATTAGAGATCTACCAAGCAAAATATCCTCCCGAACGACTGTTTCGTCAATGATGGTGGAAGGGATAGCGCGTGATTTATCAAATATACTCCTAAGGATTAACCAAGACTGTTTAAATGATTATTCAATTTCTATTGCTAAAAAGGCTCGCAGTGCTACTAAAAAGAAATCAAAAACGATTGAAACTGAATTTGTTGCAAATAAAGAACTTCTCGAGAAAAAACAGGAGGAAATGGAGGGTGTACAAGCTCAAATCCGTGCACTAGAAAAAAGGGACAAGATTCTAGAACAAGAAAAAGAAGAGACACTTAAACAATTTTCTGAAATGAGCTCTCGAATTCAGGAATTAGAAGGAATTCTCAATACTACAAATACGGAATTTGAAAATCAAATAGCTCTGTTAAATGCGGATTGGGAGACAAAATTCAGACAAAACCAAGAAGAGTGGGATAGCTACGTCAAATTAAAACTTGCAGAGAAAGAAGTCAAAGCTTCTACTGAAACCACTCCTACTTAAACCAATCCTTCTGAAAGCACTCCTGCTGATACGATTGTTTAATAAGTTATTCCTGAATCTATTGAAGACGATACAATAAATACCGATTAAATTTTGTAATTTCC
>JAUUVJ010000397.1 GCA_030589605.1 Candidatus Hodarchaeota archaeon
AAAGTCGAATCACACGGCTTTCGTATTGAGGATACCTATGCTTTTCCCTCTGAAGCAGTTATCCTTTCTAAAAATGAATATAATGAATATATTAATTGGTGTATTACTAATGAAGTCATCCCTATTCCTGATCATATCAAAGGATGGGTTCCAACTCATCTTAATAATTATGAAAAAGCTAAATGGATTATAGTTCATGGCCCCGCTTTCATTAAAGGCTCTATTATTGATATGCAATCAGCTAATGTAGTTATCAAAATACATGAGGCACTAAGTAAGCCTTCTCTTAAAAAACGTCTTGAAGAGTGGCCTTGCTTTGTAGATTTAGCTTTAAAATGTTGGGAGTTGGCGAAATAATTATTTTTCTTCCTTTTTTTCATTTTTCAATAAAGATATCATTGTTGTGATTTTTCCATGAAATTAGATTCGTTCATTAAACCGATTTCGCTTGAAGAATACCACAAACAAAATGCCAAATTACGAGAGAAAAACGAGACTGAACAGAAGAATATTCCTACTACTGCTTGTTATGATCGTTATGGTGCTATGTTTGTTCCGTATGGTTGTTTCTGGAAGAAATCTTCTGATACAGAATTAATTCTCTATAAACGATCCAATCAACGTAAAAAGAAAATCCGTAATCGAAGAAATGATCAATGGGATACTGAATTAACCCTTGTTCTTGATAGAAAAATCGATTATGATTATGATGATTGGATTTATGGCTATGCTGATAAAATCCGTTTTTTAGATGATGAAAATAAAATTCCTGTCAGAACGGATAAAGATGATTACTATATTTCTAAAAAAATTTGGAAATCTAACCCTCTAGTAACAATTACCCATTCTGGTCTTAATTCCAAAAAACGATCAATTATTGAGCGCTCAATCAAAAAAATTAACATCAAAACAATCCCTGTTTATCAGTGTTTTAATGAATATTCTTTTACTCAAGTTATTCCCCCTCCTAAACGGAAGAAAAATAGGCCCCCTCCTTTTGCTACCCTTTTGAACTCTCCTTCTAATCTTAAAATTAATGGGGTGCGCTTTAACTTTAAAAAACAATTAGAAATACTTATCATTAGAGAATTCAGAGCAAATTTCAAATATGCACCTCTTTCTCTCTCGAAATATGAATCTAAGGTCGATCAAACCGATGATTCTTTTACTTCGACATTTGATTCCGTTTATGAATATCGGAGGGAAGATCGCATTGTTTTTCTTTATAGTTCTGTCCCTGTTATTGAAGTTGTTCGCGCAGTTTGCAGTATTTTTGCAATTAATTTCTCCACTCCTGAAGATCGGTTTAACTTTGCTTCTCTAATCAAAAATATTCTTTTCAATTCTTCTTTTTTTACTATTACTCAGTACTCATTTGTGCTTGGTTATGCTGATATCTTTTTTGCGAATTGTTTTATTCCTACATTGAAATATTTTCCTTTTTATAGACAAATTATGTGTGAATTTTCACCGAAACCCTCTAATTCTGCACTTTCAGTTCCTGATTATGATATTGAAATGAATGATTATTGGTATGATTATTGGTCTAGTAATAAATTTGATTATGGTTCTACTTCTTTTGTTGAAAGTGAAATTATCGGAATGGAATCCTTTCATAAACTGAATATTCCTCTGATCCATTTAAAAACCAGATCTGAAAAAGATGATCAAGAAGAAAAAAAAGAATCTGACCCTATAATCAAAAGTAATTCTGATACCGAATTCAATTCTAAGTCAATTCTCGATCCTAATTCTATAATTAAAAGTAAGTCTAATATTGTATTCAATTCTAGATCAAATATCGATCCTAATTCAATGACTCCTCTCGATCCAAATACTATTTCAGTCAAACATGTTACCAATCCTACCACTTCAAATACTAATAGATATATTAATACCAATGCAAACGTCTTTCATCTTCAAGCGCATTATGTGTAATTTGGATAGCATTCCTAGCTGAAGAGTATCAATAGAAGAGATATAATCCTAGGTAAGCCATAGTACCAGTGGCATCTTGGGTAAGTGTATGGTCTATGAGTATTCCAATTTCTTCTCCAAGTTCATACTTTCCTTCTTTGAGGTGGTCTTGTAATATTTTTTTAGCTATTGAAACCATTTTATGAATTCCCTACTTTGAACGGTTTATTTATCATATTATATTATTATATTATTCTGAGGATCGAACTCAAAGCGGTTTTATCAGTTTTATAAAATTTTTTCCACTTCCTCCTAAGTCGCTAATAATTGATATGATTAAGTATATTAAAAAAACAGTTTATTTAATTCAACTTGAAATGTCAATTCTTTCAATATTATTCGACTATCAAGCTGATTTTGGACGTTATTATGATATTGTTGAAGTCTTAGTAGTTAAAGAATCGGCTTAAACCATTGGATGATTTCATGTTGAAAATAAAACAGACTGAGAACCTTTATGCTTCTTCTCAGTAAGGAAAGGATTATTCGATAGTGGAAAGAATGGAAGTTCCTTTCTCGATAAGAATTTTCTCCTCTATAAATAGATTAACCATGAAAAGAACGTCACCATAGGATACATTAGGATAGTGAATCTTAAGAAGAAGGAAAATATCTTCAAGAGGAGTGTTTCCATTAGCTAGATTTAATAATTCTAAGACTACTCCTCCCCAGTAATCCTTTCCGATACTGTCTAATTTTGTCTGTTTATATTCACGTCTACTAGGCCTACTTAAACGGGAAAAAGGGAGTATGCCTGAATAATTACGCGTGATGAGAGCTTCTCCGAATTTTTCTGATTTTGTATATTCAGAATCAACATTTAGCTTCTTACGTAAGTACTCAAAATGAGATTTTATTAATACAACAAAGTGATTCATGTCCTCTTTCAGGAAATTCTGTTCATCGAGTTCAGTTAAACTTCTTATTTTTCGCAGGCTTAAATCCTCTAAGAGTTCCCAGAGTTTTAATTTTTGAATTTCTGATAATTCATCTGAATCTTTTAACCTGAATTCTGTTTTTAGAGATTCTTGTATTATCTCTAGAAATACTATGAATACTGCCTCTTTGAGAAACAATTTACTTGATGTTGATAGTTCATAGGCTATTGTTCCTAAAATAGCACCAACGCTTCGACATTCAAGCGGATCTACTTTATCAATATCATCGGCACTTGTGTGATGAAAAGGATCTTCATGCCCAAACATAACACTTGGTATAGAAAAATATTGATCATTAAAAATAAGTTGATCACTCCCACCTTGAAAGGGTGCTAAAGTGAAATTTAACCTATAATTTCGTCCATTGGTTTTTTCGTTGTATTCAGTAGCACATTCTGAGTTATATTTCAAAATAGCTCGAAGATAAGAAGGCGTAGATATACTTGGTGAACCTATTGTTAGTGGGGTTCCGATCTTTTCTGGTGATTCTCCAACCATATCAAGATTAAAAACAGCTAATATCTTTCTGTTTGTGGTTTTACTATGGTCATCATATTCCTTTAGCCATGGTATTGTGCCAGAAAATTCAGGTACCCATAAGAAACGGATTGTACGTTTTGGAGGAGCAATTATTCCTGAATTTATCAATCTTGTTAAAGTTAGGAGTATTTCTAGAACCGTAGCACTTCCTGAAGCATTATCATTAGCACTCGGAGCTGGATGACAAAGATGGCTAATGATAATTATTTCATCTTCTGGTTTTTCTGATCCAGTTATTTCTGTTTCAAGAACATGTAATTTACCAGTATCCAATGAGAAACTAGCGTCGATTTTAAACTGAACTTTTACCTCTCCTTCCTTTTTAAGATATTGCTTCAATTCACGAGCTTGTTTATGAGAGATTGAAAAACCTGAAGTAACGTCAGAAATGTTCTCAGCTATTGGCCAAAATCCATCATATTGTGTAGTAGAATCTCCGATTTTTGCAGCTCTATCTAAATCGGGATTGAGGATCAATCCTTTCACATCCTGCTTTTTAGCAAGAGAAAATACATTTCTAGGACTAGCTGTAATTAAAGCTACTTTACCTTTCGCAATCTTATAATCTATGCTTTTATCACCTTTTCCAACATCAACAAGAGTTGCTTCG
>JAUUVJ010000126.1 GCA_030589605.1 Candidatus Hodarchaeota archaeon
ACATTTTGAAGTCTCTTCAACAAAAAAACCTTAAAGGTGCTATGGTTCGGGTAATTATAAGAATCCCATCTCTTCTTAAAGAGCAGGTTATTCAACGAAGAATCTATCCTTATTTAGAAGAAGTTACTTTCCATTCAGAAATAATATGGGATACTTCTGAAAAAAGAAAAGAAATTATTCTTTCAGAATTTGTACTTGATCCGATAGTCCTTTTTTCTAATTATGTTTCGGAAACATACCAAGATTACCCATATGTAGAGAAATTGAAGGCAAAAGGGTTAGAAATCTTGGAGAATGCCTTATCAAGGGTGGAGGAAGAAAAATGAGTCTTAGATCAGGAATTGGTTCAGGATTTGATCTATTAAAACTAAAAATCTATCGATTCATGAACTATCAGAATCCTGTGACATTTAATTTTGAATTCCCTCATATAGTAATTTCAGGACCGACTGGATCAGGAAAAACAACAATATTAGAAGCTTTAACTTTCGTTCTTTTTGGCAGATGTTCTCGCCTTGAACTTGGAATGGTTAAAATAGAAGACATCTGTGGAAAAAAAGGATACGTAAGGTGTTTATTCAAGGTAGGAGAAAATAAAATTGATATCAAAAGGGGACGAGATACCCGTGGTAAAAGTATTCTGGAGTTATTTGTCAATAAAGAAAGATATTCTGGAAAAATCCCCGAGTTAAATGAAAAAATCCGATCTACAATTCTAGGAATGAATTATAAAGCGTTTGTTAATTCAACAATTATTCGACAAGATGAAATGAAATCTTTAGGTTCTAAAACTTCTAGTGATCGGCTAAAAACCTTACAGAACCTTTTTAGACTTGATATATTCGAAAAAGCAATAGTTGATGCTCAAAACCAGCTTTCTATAATGAATGGTAAAATCAATAAAATTGAAGGTAAAATCGAGGAGAAAGAATTACAATACCTTAAACTACCAGATTTTGAAAAAGAAAGAAACTCACTCATACCTCAACTAAAAACTGACCGAAAAAACCTTGAAGTGATGGCAAAAACTATTAAACAACTAGAAGACAAGGAAATCTCAGAACGAAAAAGATACGAAGAATTTGAAACTCAGCAATCAAAGAAAAAAGATGCAATTCTAAGAAGACAGAACAAAACTCAGCAACTAAAAGATACAGAAGCAGCTTTGAAAGACTATTTAGAATTGAAAAAACAATTGAAAACTCTTGAAAACCAGATGAATGAGGTAAAAATATTCGAAGATGAGTTAAATTCATTAATAACTTTAAAAAAAGAATATGATCTGGTAAATAGTCTTGTAAAAACGTTGGAAAAGAAAAAACAAAGGTCAGAATCAATCATAAAAGAAGACTTACTACGAAAAAAAACAGATCGAAAGAAAGAATCTATTAAAATTCAAGATCTAGATACAACTATAACACATGAAGAAGCTTTTAGGATACTCAATCAAGAAGGAAGATTACAAGAAAGAGTTCAAAGAATCTCAAAAGAAAGAACTTGGAACCTTCCTGATCCAGTTTTAAATGAAATTAAGGAAGAACAAAGTCAAGCCCGAAAAGATATTAGTGATTTAACAACAAAAAAAGATAAAATTACAAAAGACTCATTCGTCCTTTCTGAAAAGAAATTACAAATATCTAAACTAGATAATGAAATAACAACTATCGCCAAACGTCTAAAAACAGAAGAAAAACAAAATATCGAGGAAATCCAACAACATTTGATGAAATTAAAAAATATCAATTTCAGCAAAGAATCAGAAAAGAAAATGAGGAATTTAGAAAGCAAAGTCACCAAGAACAAAGAAATACAAAGGAAATATGAGAAAATTAGAAGTTCTTTTGAGACAAAAACTGATCCAACTAGTAGGATCTCAACAATCAATAAAGAATTGGAGGAATTGGAGAAGGAGATAACTAAATATGAGAAAACACTCAAAGAATATCCAAAATTCTTGAAAGAATATAGAATATTAGCTAATAAAATTAATGAGAAAAAAGGGGAAGAAAAAGAACTTAATAACTCTATCATTCGGATTGACCAGACCATAAAAGGTATTGAGAAGAAAATTAGTGAATTAATTGAAATAAAACCTGAAATTGACAAGCTCAGAAAATCTATCAAATCATTGAAAATAGAAGAAGATATTCTTCAAAAATTGAGAACTGAAGTGTTCCATACAAGAGGAACACCATTTTACGCAATTAATAAAATATTACCAAGGTTAGGAAAACGAGCATCCTTGATTTTAGCTGATTTAACAAATCAAAGATTTAGTTATATCCAGCTAAATAAAATCGAAAAGGGAAAACAAGGAATAGGATTCGAGATACTCATAAAAGCACCTGATGGAATTAGAGATGTTGCTACCTTTTCTGGTGGAGAGCGGACTCAAATTAATGCTGCTCTTCGATTAGCAATAAGTGAAGAAATATCAATGCTTGGAAAACAAGAGGTTTCAGCCAATATGGGTGTAAAAACTCTATTTATTGATGAAGGAGATCTAGGTTCTTTAGATACTCTTGAAGCTCAAGCGGCGTTTGTTAAAAAATTATTCACACTTTCAGCGAAATTTAAAATTATATTAATTACCCACCTACAAGAGATTGCCAACCATTTCCCTAATTCTATCAATATTTCTAGAGATGATTATGGTCGCTCTATTCAAGCGAATGAATAATGTGTGATGGTTGAATGGCTATTGAGGATTTTATTAATAGTTTAAAAGAAAATCCGTCTTATCATGATCAAATTATTTTTCATACTCTCTCTCCAGCAAAGTCTGCCAGATTTGGTACCTTGGATTTCAAGCTTGAACCAGAATTGAATACTTGGTTAACCAATAAAAACTATAGATTATATTCTCATCAAGCTGAAGCATTAAACGCCATACATAAAGGGAAGGATGTTGTTATCACAACCCCAACTGCATCTGGGAAGACTTTGATATTTTCTTTAGCAGTAGCTAATACAATCGCCCGACGTCGAAAAAGAACAGCGTTGTTTCTCTATCCAACAAAAGCGCTAGCAAATGACCAACTAAAGAAGCTAGAGGAAATAAATAAGGCGCTAAATGGAAAACTAAAGCCCTACATTTATGATGGTGATACCCCATCAGAAATTCGACCAAGAATTCGGAATACAGCACACGTGATAATATCTAACCCCTATGCATTACATCAATATCTAGATTGGCATGATAAATGGAGTAGATTCTTTAGGAACTTAAGATTCATTGTGATCGATGAGTCACACACATATCGGGGAGTATTTGGGTCAAATGTCGCTCAATTGCTCCGTCGGTTCTGTCGTATTCTCGACTATTATGGAGTCTCCCCTCAATTCATCTTATCATCTGCTACGATAAATAATCCAGTCTCATTTACAGGGAAATTAATCGGAAGACCAGTTCACGTAATTGACAATGATGGTGCTGAATATGGCCCAAAGCATTTAATACTTTGGAACCCTCCTTATATCGATGAATTTCAGCTAAAAAGACGTTCCCCGCATCAGGAAACACGTGAGTTATTGTTCAATCACCTGAAAGCAGATCTTCAAACTCTCTGTTTCACATTATCACGTAAAATGGCTGAACTAATTTCTTTATGGACAAAAAATGACATAAAAAACATAGGGGATGATCAAAGCCAAGTGATGACTTATCGAGCTGGTTATCGTCCTTCTGAACGTAGAGAAATTGAGAAAAAATTGAGAAACAGGGAACTACAGGGTGTGGTCTCTACCAATGCATTAGAAGTGGGCATTGATTTAGGAAATCTTGATGCAGTTATCCTATCAGGCTTTCCAGGGACAATAATATCTACTAAACAACAAATGGGAAGAGTTGGCAGGTCTAAACAATCATCACTAGCCACTCTTATTCTCTTTGAAGACGCGATGCAACAATTCCTTGGAAGAAATCCCGAATATTTATTTGACAAAAATCCTGAGAATGCAATAATTGACCTTGAAAACCCATATATATTAAAAGGGCACATTCTTTGCGCAGCTGCGGAAATTCCCATAAAGTTAAAAGAAATTAAACAAATTTGGGGAGATATTGGAAAAAAAATCGCAGCAGAATTGAGACAGGAAGGTTTAGTTAAATTCTTACCTGCAGGTCTTGCAAATAAATCCTCGAAAAGGCCAGCATCAATAATTAGCTTGAATTCAGCTTTTACAGACAGAATTGAAGTGGTTGTTCATAATAAAATCCTTGAAACGCTTAGTATCCCTCAAACATATCGTGAAGCCCATGAAGGAGCCATTCTCATCCATCAGGGTGAAAAATACTACATAGATAATGTCGATTGGTCAAGAAAAAAAGCATATGCATCTCTTATAGATGTTGATTATTACACCGATGCTCTATCTACTTCAGATGTTGTTGTAAAAAGGATTATTAAGAAAAAATCCACAAATTTCGAATTATTTTGGGGAAAAGTAAGAGCAACTGAAGACTATCATTCTTTCAGAAAAAAAACTTACGATGAAGTTATTGACACGATACCCCTTGATTTACCACCATTAGAATTTGAAACAAAGGCTGTATGGATAGAAATACCAGATGACCTAGTTAGAAAATGCGAAAAGGAAATGTTAGATTTTGATGGTGGGATTCACGCATTAGAACATGCAACAATTGCGCTTTCTCCAATGTTTGCTATGTGTGATAGATGGGATATCGGCGGTGTATCCTATTCAAGATTTCCACTTGATGGAAAATCCAAGATCTTCATATATGATGGTTTTCCTGGTGGGATTGGTATATCAGAGAAATTATTTGAAGAATGGAACGAATTAATTGCTAGTGTTCTGCAACTTCTACAGGAATGTACCTGTTCAGATGGCTGTCCAAGTTGCGTTCAGAGCCCGAAATGTGGTAATGACAATTTCCCACTGAGTAAAAAAGTTGCTATATTGTTATTGAAAGCATTAGTAACCAAATAGAATTGTATTAAGCAAGTAATGGTTGGAAAAAAGATTTCAAATTAAGATGGAAAAAATAAGGACAAGGTAGTTAAGTAAGTATTAGCTACTGCTATTGTTCTTTAGACTGAATAAACAGATTTCCTAGTTGATCTGTTTAGCTAGAGGAAATAAAATCTTGATAACTGTTCCTTTTGTCCAATCGTCCACAATAAGATTCTTATAGCTGATTTCAGCCTCAAATAAGTCGCAAAGCGATTTAATAATTATAACTCCGATACCAGTTGAGTTAACAGTAGGTTTCCAACCTCTTGAAATCCGTTTACGTCTATTGAAAATAACTTCTTTTATATCTGGTGAAATACCCTTACCTTTATCACTGATCTTGATTTCTAAAAATTCTCGATCTCGTATAATAAGGTCAACAGAAACAATGATTTCAACTTCTTCCTCTGGAGTATACTTAACTGCATTTGTGAAAAGGTTCAAAAAGATTTCTGAGAGCAAATTATTCGCTAAGACTACTGTTAAATCTTTATCAACATTTAAATTTAAATTAATCATGATTTTTTTATCAGTGAAAATCTTATGGACCGCAGTAATAGTTTCCTCTAGTATTGAAATTATATTGACTGGGAAAAATTGTAATAATGGTGTTTCTAACAAGCTAAGGTTTTTTATCTCATTTAAAATAAGAATAGCTTTCATCGTATTTTTTTTAGCAATATCTAACGTAGTTCTGCTTTCCGTTTCATCAAAGGATTGGTCAATCAATGAATCTAAAGCAAAATTAACAATAGATAGATAATTTGGGATATCATGATGTAGAATATCCCCAAATAGTGTACCAGTTGAAATTAATGAACTTAAAAGATTATCAGTTACTTTTTCAGCCGTAATATCTTGGATTAACTCGACTGCAACGATTTCTCCCTTGCATTGTACTGGAATAGCAATAGCTCTATACCATTTTCCATCAATAATACTTCGATCTTCTTTAACGCGTGGTACCATTGTATTAATTGAATCATTTCCTGTACAATATGGACAGGTAGCACTCCGACCGAAATTGACATAGTAACAATCCTTGCCTCGTTTGTCACCTCGTAATTGAACAGTTTTTTCATCTTCCCATAAAATGATATTATCCTTATTTTTGAGTTGTACCATAAAACCAGCTGGGCTAAAAACAAGTTTTGTCAATCGTTTAACATCACTGAAAGTAAGAATTTCGTTATTTTGAAGAGTCATGCTCTAACCTCAATTAGCCACGTAATTGATATTGTTTTTTTTTTGAAGCATTTTGCCTTTATAACAGAGATGATATAATCGATTATTAACATAGCTTAACAAAAATACCTATTTTTAGAAGAAATCTACTAATTTAATAACTAACATAGTGTTTCAAAAGAATATTCTGCTTGACATAGGAGTGTTCTAAATTAAGCTGGAGTTAAAATAAATCAATAAAGCAATGGAAAAATGTAAAAAAAGAGAAGAATTGTTTTAATAACGAAGAGGCTATAATGCTCTTCGTAAATTTATTGGAATATAGTTTTGTCTTTTTGGAATAAGATTTTTTCTCTCGTTTGAAATAAAAAGTGAGGAAAACTATAATAAGGAATAAATACTTCATTGGATATTAGGTCATAGAAAACCACGAAAATCTCAAGAAAAAACAATTACTTGATTATTTTAAAGTGCGGTTGAATAATTTGACATTAAAATCTCTTGCTGTCCTATCACATAAAGGAGGGGTTGGAAAAAGTAGTATTGCGGTAAATTTAGCTGTTCATTTAGCAAAAGAAGGTAAGAGTGTATGCCTACTAGATAATGATTTTCATGGTCCGTCGTTAATGACATTTTTCAAAAAGGATCCTGAAGTTCAATGGCTGAATAATTACCTACTCAATAATGAACCAGCTGAAAATTGCTTACAAAATTTCTCTCTTCCACTAGGCCTCTCTGGTAATCTATGGATAGGATTTGCTGACCCTGGTTCGGAATCAATACATAATATCATTAGGATAGATCAAGATACCTCCTTTAAAATGCTTCAGAATTTAATTCGTCTTAAAAAGCAATTAAGAAAACCACCTTATGACATCGAATATCTAATCATGGATAGTGCTGCAGGAAATACCTATGGAACCGTAAATGTAATGTTAATAACCGGTGCTAGCTTATTTATAATCAAAATCAGTAATGCCGATATATTTGGAACTTCACAGATGATTGCAGGGTTATATAAACAATTAAAAAGTCGATCGCTGGTATTAGGTAATTTAATTCCCTCAACTGATGAGGATTCAGAAAAGTTTACTGATATTAAGAAAATGATCGAAGAACTATTCAATAAAGACATAGGAAAAAATGCTGTGGAATTTCTCGGTTGGATCCCTACAGACCAGAAACTCCAAAAGTTAGAATTTAACGCGGCTATTAGAAGGTTAAAAGGAGATAAAGTTTCACGGGTCATATATACCTTGAATCAACCAAATCATGTGTTTTCTAAAACACTCAGTAAAATAATACCGAGTTTATTTGGTGAGGTAGAATAATGATTGTTTACGCAGTGTATATTATTACCACAGATGGAAGAACGATAGTAGCAGAAACTTTTCATGAAAATATTCCTAATGATATATTACTAGGGGGATTACTTACTGCATTACAGAATATGGCAACGGAAATTACCAAATCAAAATCTGAAATGAAAACAATAGAAATTGAAGGTCTCTGTTATCATATCAGATCCTTTGGATTAATCCGTATCGTTTTGGTAACCAATTTACCAAGATCTCCTGATGATTTTCTCCAAACACTAGGTTTACGTTTTATGAAACAATATGGCGAGACTCTAATTGATTGGGATTCCAATTTAAATGTATTTTTACCATTCAAAGATACCATTAAGGAAATTATGGAGATAGGTACTACTATAGATAGCTCTAAATCAATCATTCCTTCAAAGAAATTATCCCCTACTGAAATCTTTAGCCTTCCACATCAACTCCAAGCAACAGCCTTAGCTATTGTTTCGCTAGAACGAGGAACAGTTCAAGAAATAGCCAATGAAACAGAAGAAGAATCATTACAAATGATTAGTGCTAATCTATCCAGTCTTCTTGAACTGGGATTTATAGGAAAAACAAAAACAAAAGAAGAAGAGGTTTATTTCTGCTCTCAATAAATTGTTAATATAAGAATATAAATCTATTACCAATTCAATCTTTTTTTGATCTTAATTCTCTTCACTCGGCTATATAAATACTTTTAAATGGATATTGATGTTTACATTCACATATAGTTGATTGAAAAAAGATTCTGATGAATCCAATTCAAGAATAAAGAATTTTATCATCATAATTGATTAGTTTTTTCCTATTTTAACTATTAATTTCAATGATCTCGAAATTCGGGTTTATCTGATGATGTTATCAGACTTTTTCCACATGTTTCACAATATTTCGCTTCCCAAAATAAAATTGATCCACAATGATTACAATGTTTCTCAACTGTTCTTTTCTGAAAAGGAGAAGTTGTTTTATTATCGTGAGAATGAAAATCTGGGAAGGAATATATTGAGGAAACTGATTTTGTATTTCTTCTAAAGATAATTGTTAGATAAACAACAATACCAGCTAGAACTGCAACACCAGTTATAATAGCAATATATATAAGAGTCATATCTAATGCAGGAGGATCAATGCTGAAGTATACAGCATCTAGATCGTAATTTCCTTGTTTGTCCCTTATATACATAACTAAGACAAAGATATGATCGTAAATTTCAACGTATACATCATTTTCATCAGGAAGTGGTATTGGAGATTCAGGAACATTGAAAATCCCGACATTTTCCTTCCCATTTTCCTCTGAGGATGGAATTTCAAATGAATCTAACACTTCTTTATTAGCTATCCAGAGATAATAATGCAGAAGCTGAACATACACTTCAAATTCATCACTATTCTCATCTTCTCCGACTAATTTAATTTCTACATTTGATCCAGAAGACCAACTGGGCATATCAACAGTTGTACCGATTTGATAATGTTGATCAAGAGATAGACCACCGATAGTACTTTGTACCCTATTGAAATATGGTTCAGGGTCAGTTAAAATAAAATTTCCTTTTTCATTTGCTAGTAGAATTGATAAATTACTTTCTGAATTTATTTTATACCAAACTTGAACCTCCCAATAATAGAAACCTGTTGAAAGCTGACTTGGAACAGTCCATGAAAATAATTGTTCTGAGTTTGAACTATTGCTAAATTTACTCTCTTGAAAGAAGTATTGAATACTCTCAATCGGAGGAAACATAATACTCATGGTTTCTTCAAGATCATTTGACATTATAACCAAAGATGTTATGTTTTGCGAACTCTCATGATTTAATGTAAAATTAAGACCTAGATCAATAATCTGATTGTACATACTACTTCCGACCCATCTTGGTTTATGTACATTAATTGTAGAAATATAGTCAATATCGAAATCTAATATTTTTGGAAAATCAACTAAGGAATCCTCAAATAATGAAAATTCTTTTATTTTTTTACTACCATTCTTTATTTGCAGTAGTATTTCTTGATCTTCCTCCACACCTAATTTTAAGCTGATATTATAACAATTAGGAACATTATCATAAACGAAAGGTATTCCAGTCAAAGAACTTCCATTCCCAAATGCAATATCAACAGTAAGACTTGTTAAATTTTCAAAAGAATAAGCAAATATCTCTAAATCTCGCAATGGAGTAATTCGAGAGTTAATTGACAGATTATACGATGGTTTCAACCAATTGAACGCGTTTTTGATAAAAATTGGTCCACTCTTTGATTCAATAAAAGATTGGTATATCCAATGTTCATTTCCTAACACAAGTACTTTTCCTTTATCCTTCGGTTCATATCCTGCAACAGAATAATA
>JAUUVJ010000036.1 GCA_030589605.1 Candidatus Hodarchaeota archaeon
CAGTGGCAGACATATTGGAGGAAATATGTTTATACTCTGTGAAACTGAAAATTTACCTGCTGGGACTTATAATGTGAAAGTATCTTGGATTTCCCGATCTACAGTTAATAATCCTGTTGGAACTAATCAATTACAATTTTCATCCATTTATCAAAAACCCCTACGAACTTTATGGGTTCAAGAAATTAAAGGTTAGTTTATTAGTTATTTTTAATATCAGGGTTTTTTCCCTTGCTTTTTTTATAAATTACTCAAGCTGATTCTTAAATTTTCATTAGATTTATGATATTGATAAGATCCTGATCAGTAATAAATTTCTGATTAGTAATAAATATACAAAAAAAAGGATATTAGTTTCGAAAATGAAGCTTTACTACTATTTCGTTTCCAACGAAAGGAAAATGAGTATTATAATAAGCACGGCGCTGCTCCAGTTAGTAATCCGGCTTCTGTTCCCTTTGCTTCGTTACCTTGGCAAAGTTTCTGACATTAACCTTAGCGCTACTCTCCACAATCTCCGAAGAGATTTGTTTTTCAGCTTGCATTCGCTGAGGATGCTCGTTTCACCGTTTCCCTATTCGTCCTCTGAAGATTATCTCATCAGCTGTTACCAGTGACTTCACTTCGTCCTTGCCATAGGAATAGGGGCGTTTCGTTTCTGTACCAGAGCCCAACCTCTCGATTGACAGCAATTAGCCCCATGAATGGTCTAATCTACTGTTCAGCTTTTTTTGAATGGCCGGAATTTCCTCAGGTTTCAAAGAAACCCGGAGTCAGTCTTCTGGTTCAGCGCCACTTAGAAAAAGGAAATTTCTACCTTATAAACCTTTTCTCCTGATTAGTGGTTTTTTTGTCTTTATTCCTTGGAGAGGTTTCTATTGAGTGAATGATTGAACTAAAGTTTCGATGAACAAATCCCTTCCAGTTCTTTCCTCTTTCCAAATGTATATATTCAGTGATAAACTTCTTTCTGATAAGGTGATGGAATGTGATATTGGGGATCATTCTAGGGATTTTCTTTAAGGAAAATTTAAATCCCTTTCAACAAATCGAGAAAAATCAAAAAATAATTAGTTTCCTTCAACTGAGTCTTATTATTGCTATTATATCATTCGTTTCCAGTTTTATACGGATTTCATTTTTTGAATTATATAGTGGGTTGATAATATCGTTAATTCTTGTGAATTGTCCTCTATTATTTATTTCATTACGGAAAAAAGAAGAAAAAATCGGTCATTTCATTATCTTAATCAGTGGCTTCCTTATAATTGCTTTCATGGTTTATTCACTTATATTAATCATTGATCCTATATCTGGAGGTAAATCGGGAGAACACCTTACTATGTTCCCTCCTTTATCCTATCCATTGATAGCTACTCATAAAGAAATAATTATATTCCCTCCTCCTGGTGCTGGTTCTAATGTGTACTACTATTCTTTCTTCAATATCGGAGTTTTTCTACCTTTTTTAAATATTCAATTTCCTATGGAGTTTCATTGGGTAAATTATGATATGATAGCCAACCAAAGAATATTAGAAATAGTTGCTCTACCAAATCAGGTTCTATATTTTCTGTTATTCTTTACATTAAACTTTGCAATAACTCTAAGTACACTGAAAATTATTACTAAATGGGAAAAAAGAATTGACTTTGACAGAGGATTAGATGCTACATGTCGTTCAGTCATTTTGATAGTCAATATCCTCTATGCAGCTTTTAATGTTGCAGGGGTTTTACCATATTTTATTTATAGATTCTATGGTGATATTCAAATAGATACTATTTCTCTATTCAGTATTCTAATGATTATAGTTATCTCAGTAGCGTTAATCCTAAGATACTACAAATATCCATTCCTTCAAGAATCATATCAACGTTATACAAAGGAATTACTTGTGATAGGACTAATTGGATTAATATCTCTAGTAATAGTATTGATAATCGAGACAATTTGGCCTTCTGATATATATTTGGTTTATTCAATGGCATTTGGTATTATTATTATCGGTATTATTGCTATATTATTGACATTACTGATGATGTACAAACCAGTATTTCCCAAACAAAATGCGAAATTAGAAGAGATTAATACTTCAAGTTAGATTATATCTTCGTTTGAAATCTAGATGTTGAATACTGAAGTAATTACGAAAACTGATCTATTGATCTCATTATCTTAAATTATTGATTCTTCATCAAATTTGAATTAATGGTCTGAAAGTTCTTTAATCAAAATCCAGCTTGGATATTTGAATCGTTTTCAAATGGAGTAACTCTAAAAAATGCGAATTGTAGTTTTAGATACTGAAAAATGTAAGCCTAAGCGATGTGTCAAAGAATGCCGTGGTTCTTGTCCCGTTGTTCGATCTGGAACTGAAATGTTTGAATTTGAAACTCCAACATCCCAACCTGTCATTCATGAAAATTTTTGTACAGGATGTGGTATATGTGTCCGTAAGTGCCGATTTCATGCTTTAACCTTAATTAATACTCCAGAACGGTTAGATGAAGATTTAACTTACAGTTTTGGTCGGAATAGTTTTCATCTGTTTCGTTTACCTATTATTAAACCCAATAGTGTTAATGGTTTTGTAGGACAAAATGGTATTGGGAAATCAACGGTTCTAAAGATCTTATCTGGTGATATTATACCCAACTTTGGAAATCATGATATCGAACCTAGTTGGAAAAATGTGTATCAATACTATAAAGGCACAGAACTCCAAAACTATTTTCAAAAGATGATTGATAAAAAAATCAAGTGTGTTCGTAAACCACAATATATTGAAAGTCTATCAAAACATGTAAAAGGACCAGTTAAAGATATTATTTCTCGTTTTGATGAACGTGATGTCTTAGACTCTCTCCAAACTGAACTTGCTTTAGATAAAATTTGGTCTCGTGATGTTGAAGTCCTCTCTGGAGGTGAATTACAAAAGGTAGCAATAGCTGTTGCTATGGCTAGAGAGGCGGATATTTATCTTTTTGATGAACCATCTTCTTTTCTTGACATAAATGAGCGTCTTCGCATTGGTAAAGCCATAAGAAGACTGATCGATCAAGAGAAGACCGTGGTTCTAGTTGAGCATGATCTAGCTGTTCTAGATTATCTTTCTGATTATGTTACCACCTTTTACGGGACTCCAGCATCGTATGGAATCGTATCACTCCCTTATACTGAAAAAGAGGGGATCAATGTTTTTCTAGATGGATTTATTCCCTCTGAAAATATGCGATTCAGAGATTATTCCATTACTATCCAAAAATCATCTGTACGTGAAAAAAAGATCGTTTCTGATAGTTTATTATCGTACCAAGATCTAACTAAAGTATTTGAGAAAAGTGATTTCTCACTCACGGTTCGAGGAGGTACTATTCACAAAAATGAGATTATAGGAATTCTTGGACCTAATGGAATTGGTAAGACAACATTTATTAAAATGCTAGCAGGATTAGAAACGCCTACCACAGGAACAGTAGAACATTTAAGCTTATCTACAGAATCAGAACCCGCAAATGATGAATCTACTAGTAATCTTAAGGTGGCGTACAAACCTCAATATATTGCTATAAACAGCGACTTACCAGTCGAAGATTATCTTTTGAAAGAAGCAGGGGCAATTATTGCAACTTCTCAATTCAAAAGTGAAATAATTAGGCCATTTAGGTTAGACGGTCTTTTTGAACAACCTGTTAACCAGCTAAGCGGGGGAGAGCTTCAAAAAGTAGCCATCATTAGTACTTTAGCAAAAGAAGCTGATCTCTATCTCTTCGATGAACCATCAGCTTTTCTATCCATTGAAGATAGATTAATTGCCGCAAAATCGATTCGAAGAAGAATTCAAAGTCGAAAGGCTGCTGCTTTCGTTGTGGAACATGATATCGTAACTCAAGATTATGCTAGTGATCGAATTATTGTTTTTCTTGGTACTCCAAGTAAACTAGGTAAAGCTTACACTCCTTCCTCTGTTAGAGTTGGTATGAATCGTTTTTTGGGTAATATTAAGATCACTTTTCGTCGTGATCCTAAATCTGGTCGTCCCCGGGTGAATAAACTTGATTCCAAACTCGATAGACTGCAGAAGAGTCAGGGCGAGTATTATTATGAAAAATAAAATTCAAAATTCTTCTTTGATTACCATTTATTACGCTAACCAATGTGATAGAAAAAAATGTACTGGAGTGAAGCTCTGGCAATCTTTCAAACAGAATAAGTTTGATTTTATTGATAAAATGAGATTTGTTCAACGGATCCCTCAGATTCTCCGATATTCGCTTATTTTAAACCCTCTAGCAAAAAAAATTCTTTCTTTTGAAGACCTAGATATATTCTTTCGATCAGGAATTACAGTTTTGGATTGTTCATGGAATCAAGCGGAAAATATTTTTGATAAACGATTTTCAAATTCAAGAAGATTACCACGTCTTATTGCTGCAAATCCTGTCAATTATGGTAAACAAAGTAAACTTACCAGTGTAGAAGCTTTAGCAGCAGCTTTCTATATATTAAGATTTCCAGAAACATCGAAAAGATTATTATCAGTCTTTAAATGGGGATTACAGTTCTTATCATTGAATTCTAACTTACTAAGTGATTATTCTTCCTGTCTAAATGCTGAAGATGTGAAAAGAGTTGAGCTAGAGTATTTTGAGAATTGATAGCAAGAAATAAGTTTGATTTTAAATGACCAATGATTAGCCTTAATTTAAAGAATAAATTAATGAATATGGAATAGAATCCCCATGACCTCTGATAAGCCTATAAAAGTAACATTATTGGGTATTAAACAGTCAAAACTGGGGAATAAATTCATCTTCAATGGTGAGGTTGATGATTGCGAGGATTGCCGCTTGCGCGGGGCTTGTCTCAAACTTGATCAAGATCGAATGTATGAAGTCGCAAGTGTAAGAGATACCGTTCATACATGCAAAGTTTTTGAAGAAGGGGTTTGTACAGTAGAAATCTTTGAACCATCATATCCTGTTACAACTGGAGCAAAATTAGCTGTTGAGGGAGCAAACATTTCTTTTACCCCTCGTGATTGTGATAAAATTGAATGCCCTCATTATTCTCATCACTGTTGTCCAATATATCTCAAAGAGGGAGAAAAACTGAAAATCATTGAGATCTCTGATGAATCTATAGATTGTAAACAGGGATTTCAGTTGAAATTAATCATTGTTGATCGAATAAATTCTGATGGTAAATAAATTATATCTTGAGGTATCAAAATGCCAATAGCTGAAAATGACTGGATAAAAATTGACTATACAGGTCGCTTAAAAGAGAATAGTAAAGTGTTTGATACAACATTAGAGGATGTTGCCCGTTCTGAAAAGATCCATGACGATAAGCGGGGTTATAGCCCTTTATTGTGTCGTGTTGGGGATGAGAAGTTTTTAATCCCAGGATTAGCTAAAAAATTAATAGGAATTGAGCTAAACACACCTCAAACTTTCGATATTCCTACAGCAGAAGCATATGGTCAAAGGGATAGCTCGAAAATCGAGATGGTTCCAACAAAAAGACTTCGAAAAGCTAATCTTGATCCAAGGGTAGGAGCTCGAATCCAATTTCAAGGTAGATCAGGAAATATCATCTGGGTTGGCGGAGGTAGATCACGAATTGATTTTAACCATCCTCTTGCAGGTAAAGATTTGATTTTTGATGTCACCATTGTAGAACATTTGGAAAATGACGAAGATATTTTAAAGGAAGTCATTTCAAGACGATTACCAGGTGTAGATCTATCACAAGTTCAGACTGACGTTTCAGATGATAAAGAAACAATCTCGATTACTTTACCAAACTACCTTATTTTCATGGAAGGTCTCCCGATTGCAAAATATTCTCTCGCTACTGCACTTCGGGACTTTTTAGAATTCAAAGTCGTTAATTTCATTGATCGATTTGATTATAATAAAGATGAAACTAAGAAAGATCCTAAAAAAGAGGAAACAGAAGAAAATCAAGACAAACAATCTACAAAAGAAGAGGAAAGTTAATTCCTTTCCCTAGTTTTTCAGATGACTTAAAATAAGAGTCTCTATAAGAAAAGAATAAAATTAAGGTGAAGAGAAAAAAAAGAGAAGTCAAAAATACTCTTTCTAGCCTTTAACTTTCATCTTTTGCACATATCTTTTAGTCCATTTGTACTTTCTTGGATCACGTTTGAAATCAATAAGGGATCTCTGACATTTTCGACTACAAAAACGGACTACTTGACCATTTTTACGAACAAAAGTGATACCAGTACCAGGTTCTATGTCATGCGCGCAAAATGAGCATGGAAATATTCGTACCATCTATTATTCACTTCCTTCAATATCATGTGCACAGAAGGCACATGGAAATATTCTTACCATTTAATTTCACCTATCTCGCTTATTTATTTATGGACGCTTCAAATTACGAGCTTCACGTTCAGTTTCTCGCAAGAGGAGAGTATCACCCTGTCTTACTGGCCCTTTCACATTACGGACGATAATTCGACCACGGTCGCGGCCTTCCAAAACTCTTACACGAACCTGAGTTATTTCACCAGTTACACCAGTTCGACCAATGATCTGTAACACCTCAGCTGGAATGGAGATATTTTCCTCACTCATATGTTAAGCACATTCCTTAGATTCCAGCTAACTCCTTAATTCGAGTAGCGAGATTATCAATTTTAGCTTTCACTTCGCCTTCATGCGCGATAGCGCAACTAGCGGTTTTCACTCCAAGATTGCATGCTTTCCCCAAAATTTCTTTGCTACTTACATATAAGTACGCAATTTTCTTATCCTTACAAAGTAGAGGAAGATGGGCAACGATTTCTGGTGGATCTACATCTAATGCGATATAGACGAGTTTAGCCTCACCACGTTCAATACTCTTAGTGGTTTCATTCGTTCCTTTGCGGATATTCTCTAGATCAATACTAACATTTTCTAGTACTGCTAAAGCATCATTTTCTAAGCCATCAGGCTGATCATAATTTACATAAAATGGTTTACTCATAATAATGCGACCTCCAGGGTCTTATTTCAGATTGAATAGTCATACCCAATCCTTGGTCGGATAATGGAACGCCCTAGATTCCCCTTCTTAAATCTTTACATAACTCAAGATCAATAGAATTTGTCCTTATAACAAATAATAGCAGGAACAAAAGGACTATTTCTTCCTATGAAGGTAATTTGATGGATCAATGCCGTAAATTCTCATTAGTTCTGCTGTTCTTCCTTCTATAATAATAGGGGCTCTTTTTAACTCTGAGATATTCTCTGAACCAGTCAAAAAACATGCTAATCGTAACTGGTACTCAATTTCTTGTATACGTTCAATTACTTCTGTAGTAGAATGTTTTTGAACTGAAAATAAAAAAGGAATAGCCATTCCAGCTGCATTTGCTCCTAGAGAAATCAATTTAGCGATATCTAATCCTGTCCTCACACCCCCAGAACCAATAACAGAACCATTAAAATTATTTACTGCTAGAATAGTGCTTAGTGTGGTTGGTAAACCCCAATCCCAAAAAATATCTCCTGTTTTCTTGTGTTTTAATGACAGTGTACGAATAGATTCAACACCAGCCCAAGATGTACCTCCAACACCCTGAATATCGATTGCTTTAAATCCCATTTTTTCTATATTTTTAATGTCCTTTAAACTAAATCCTGAACCAACCTCTTTTGCAATAACAGGAACTTGGAACTCCTTGATTAGTGAATGTGCATTCTCATGTAATCTTTTTAAGTCAATATCACCTTCGGGTTGGATCACTTCCTGGAGTGGATTGAAATGAATTGCAATAGCGTCAGCTTTTATCATATCAACTAGTTCTTGAAACTCTAAACTAGTCAAACCTTGTGCTATTTGTCCTGCTCCTATATTCCCGATTATAAGTGAATTAGGAGCATTCTTCCTAACAATATCAAAGGATTCCCGCACTTTGATATCTTCCAATGCTGCTCGCTGGCTCCCAACACCCATTCCAATTTTTGTATCATTGACAGCTTTGGAAAGAAAGTGGTTTAATTTGTGAGCAAATGCATGTCCTCCCGTCATTCCTGATATAATAAAAGGTAAGTCTAATTTTTTGCCGAAAATTTCGACAGATAAATCAATTTCGTCAAAGTTCAAGTCGGTTGTAGCACAATGTACCAATGTTATATCTTCCAACCCTGTAGTAATGGTTTTTGCTTGAACATCATTCTCTAAACAAATTTGGAGATGAGCTAATTTTCTATCTGATGTAACGGTTCCTTTCTGTTTTTGATCACCGATCAGTTTCTTAGAATCAGTTTCCATTTT
This sequence comes from Candidatus Hodarchaeota archaeon, assembly GCA_030589605.1. Classification (GTDB taxonomy): domain Archaea; phylum Asgardarchaeota; class Heimdallarchaeia; order Hodarchaeales; family Hodarchaeaceae; genus Hodarchaeum. The sequence goes on from JAUUVJ010000036.1 coordinate 8,302, forward strand.
TTCTTACCTTACTAGTTCTGTAAATTCAGTTTTTTCTTTTATAAAATTAAATTTCCTTTCAAAAACCTATTTCACTATTATCCTTCTTCTTTCTCCATTTTCCATCGATTGTATTTCTCATTCGGGATTTTTAAACAATCCAAGACTTTTCCAGTCATAAAATCAAATAAATCTTGAATATTTTGAGGTTTATGATAAAAACCAGGACAGAGGGGAAGAACAATTGCTCCATATATAGATAGTTTTGATAGATTTTCAATACAAGCTGGACTAAGTGGAGTTTCTCGAATACCTATGATCAATGTTCTTCTCATTTTAAGCATAATGTCAGCTGTTCGAGCGATGAGATTCCCAGTATTAGCATTTGCTATATTACTCACTGTCTTTACTGTTGCAGGAATAACAACCATGCCATCAATCAATGTTGAGCTACTTGCGATTGCAGCACTCATATCTAATTCATCGTATACATAAGGGGTCATTTTTTCTATGTCAGTTCTGTCTATACTTGATTCATCTAACAATACATATTCAGCCCATTTACTTAATATCACATGCGTTTCAATTTCACATTCTATAAGGGCTTTAATTACTTCAATACCATATTGAACGCCTGAAGCACCCGATACTCCAACAATTATTCGATTAGGTTGCAAGAAGTTTCACATCGTATCCAGAATTATTTATATTCATTTCATCTTTAATCTTATGCTGAAAAAAGAAAAGGAAAATTGAAAGGAATGAAGTTTTGCTATCTATTTAGATTCAACAATACCATTTTCAGCGTCTAACGAAAGATTCATTCCAGTTTCTATTTTTTCTACATCTATTTGATCTATACAAGGCAAATCAGATATAATACAGCCTACTGCAACAATAGCTTCACAATCTTTGAGAATAAGCGCTTTAGGTCCAGTACCAGTTTTTGCCATTTGATATATAACATAAGATCCTACAGTAGATCCTTTTCCTGATGGAAAAACAAGAACTTTATCCGTTATACTTTGTCCTTCTAATTCATGTCCTTTTTCAACAACCGTTCCAGTATCAGGATCTACTCCACCATAGAATGATATACTTTGGCTTGTAACAAGGGCTTCACCTTCTGTCTTCCCTTTAAATATTCTTCTACCTGTTAATTTCATTGTTTTAGCGCCTCCTCAATACATTCATCCATAGACATCAACTTAACAGCAAATTTATTACGTCCAGATCCATAGTAACACATTTTCGCTGAATCTGAAGCTAATCCTTTGAAACGACCTCTGATTGGTGCAACAACGCAACAAGTATCAGCAGCGATTTTTGCTCCTGAGTCTTCAATTATCTTTGTGAATCCCATTCTATCCGCTACCTGTTTAGTAGGACGTGCTGTAGTAATCCAAATTTCCTTTTTAGGATTCACTGTTTTTCCTTTGAGTTTTTTTGCGATGTATTCCAGTTCTGCTAATGAAGCGTGGGGACAACCCAAACTAATGAAATCAATATCTGTGTCATCATCAAGTTCCTTCAGAGCTTTTTCTATATCTTTTTCTGTTACTTTAATCATTTCTGATGGTATCTTTTGCACTTTATCAGGAGTAATACTTTCCATATGGAACAAAGCGACTCCTCCATAGGTGGCATAAGAAGCACAGAATGATTTGAGTTCTTCAACAGAAGCTTTAGGAATTTCTTTGATATAAGTGATTTTCTTTCCTAACTGATCCCCAAGAACTTTTCCAAGAGCCCCAAATCGATATGTTCCTTGAACTTTTGCCTTAATTTCAACAGTTACTTCAGGTTGTCGATTTTCATCTAAGTGAAATCCATATTCAGGTGTTTTACCAACAAGAGCAGCACTGAGAGCACTCGGTCCACCTTCACGATTAGTCCGTGCACCAATTACTGAATTTGCAAAACAGACCGCACTGCTCTCAGACCAAGCAATATTTTGTCCAAAATGCGGGAGATTACCATACAAGTAAGGTGTACAGCTGCATGTTGTTATAACTCCCATTTTACCAAATGCTTCTACAACTCGCAATTGTTTTTCAGCAAATTCCTCACTTATACCTAATTTTCGCCATTCCTCTAAATCCATTCCTGCTGGGTTTAAAGTTGTAAAAACTCTTACCTCTCCGTCCTTTGCCATATCAGCTAGCCAATTTAATCCTGGTTCATTAAGATTGGCATAACTTACACCAGCAATTTGGACAGATGAGATATCGATTAATCGTTTAGCTCCATAAATTTCACCAAGAGTAACCAAAATCTCCATTGCTTTTTGGGTTGCTTTTCCATATTTCCCTTCGGCCATATTTTTTTCTTCAGGAGTTAATTCCATATTCATTCCTCGAATTATTCATCTATATATTTCTTTAAATCTACTTTTGGAAATTCAGCTCTAGCAAAACTTTTCCCTTTAGTTACTAAGGGAGCTGTTAAGTCAAAGCCAATTTTATTTGTAATTTTAGTGCCAGGTTCAGCACTTGGATCTAAACTTGACCCAGGCTCTTTTCCTATATCAACTAAATCTCTCTCAGCTTGGAAACGAGTGGCCATTGACCATTCGACGTCTAATGAGTTGTAAATATCAATATCTTTATCTACTACAAATACATGTTTACAACTTCTATGACCAGCAAAAGCAGCATGTATTGCTGTTTTTCCATCTTCTTCGTTTTGCTTATCAATTCTGACAATTGCGTGTAACCATGAAGAACCACCTGGATTAACATTGACATCTAAGCATTTAACTCCTGCTTCATTCACAGATTTAAAAATTGTTGGTTCTCTTGGCATACCCATTAGTACTTTATGTTCTAATGCTCCAGGTAGTAGAGCTTGCCAAACAGGATCTTTTCTATGTGTAATTTTCTTTACTTCAAAAATTGGTTCTTCTCGTTCAATATCATATGTTTCTGTGAGATCAATGAATGGCCCTTCGGTTGATCGGTCTTTCATATAAACTCTACCTTCAAGTACAACTTCGGATCCAGCAGGGATTAATAGATCAACGGATGTAGCTCTAGTTACTTGTGTTTTTGAAAGAGCATTTGCGATTTCTAATTCATTTATACCAGTCTTCACTGAAGTGGCTGCAGCTACAAGAACGTTTGGAGTATTCCCAACGCACCACGCAGCTTCCAGTTCTCCGGCTCGTTCCAAAAATTTGTAAAAATCTCTCCCTTTTATGATTCGTGTACTCATCTTTGTTGCTTCGAACTGCATCGCACGATGAAAATCAAGATTTTGACCAAGTTCGGGGTCTTTTGTTACTACAACAGCAGAAGAAATGTAACGACCGCCATCTCGTTCATTATGTTTTAAAATTGGCAATTTATTAAGATCAACACCTTCCATAACGATTTCCTTACATGGTGCGTCACTAATCTCTTCTGGGGGGTTTCGGTTATCAATTGCTTCAGTAAGTTTCGGAATCAAACCAGAGGTAGGGATTCCAAAATAATCTGCAATACTTTGTTTTGTACAAAAAATATTACCAGCTACTCTAAAATTGGGATAATCTTTCACTTTTTCAAATAAAAGTGGAGATGGTTCTACAGCTTTTAAAACGGCTGCAGCTTCAATATCGACTCCTACTTCCTTTTTAACTTTGATCAGTGATCCTTCTTTATCTAATTTATTCATATGTTCTCTAAAATACATTTCAGTATGTCACCTACTTTTATGAAATTATACCCCTATTAGGGTTTTCCAAGCTGCATATCCTGCATCCTTTAACGCTTGATAAACTTTATCCTGAGTAGCAGGATCAGGTGTTAAAACATTTATATTACCTCCTCGTCCTGTTCCCGTTACTTTTGCCCCTAAAGCGCCAGCATCTCTTGCAATATTAACCATTTTATCAAGAGTCTCATTAGATACTGTTACTTTTTGGAGCAATTCATGATTTTTATTCATTAGTTTTCCTAAATGGTCTAGATTCATGTTTTCAAGAGCTTCTCGACCTTGTTTGACAACCTCATTATATTCCTTTACGATTTCTTCAAACCACTCAGGATTTTCTTCTTTCTTTTTTCTTACATCAGCAACAACAACACTAGTATTAGCGGTCATACCTGAACTTGCTATCACCATGCTAATTGGTTTATCAAGTTTGAGTGTTTCCATTGTGTTTGGGCCACTTTCAAGATTTCTGATGAAATAAACTAAACCACCAAAAGTTGATGCTGTGTTATCAATACCGCTAGGAGTTCCATGATATCCTTTCTCACCCTCGTATGCTGCTTCATTTATTTTATCATCGTTCCAACCTAAATTAAATTCATCATTAAGCGCCCTAGCTAATGCAACACAACTCGCAGCTGAAGCTCCTACTCCGCTAGCACACACAAGATTGCCCCCTAGTGTAATTTTCAAACCTTGTTTTTCTAAATCTATTCCAATAAAATTGATAACATTTTGAATAGACACTTTTTGTTCATCGAATTTTTTTTCCTTATAACCTGGTATTTCAGGTCTATCATCATTCAATATATAACCAGTATTTTCTATTTTTTCTACTGTACATAAAGTTTTATCGCCTATAGCTGAGGCTAATGCTGGTAAACCATATACGACAAAATGTTCACCGAATAAAATGGTTTTACCAAATCCAGATCCTTGTCCCATATATTTTCTCACCTATCACTAATTTAATTTACTCTGTAACGCAAATGAATTTGCTTTTTATTATTTTTCGAGGATACCCAAATAAAGCAAAAAAAATGAAAAGAATATGGAGGATTACCAATAATCATGCGAACTCTTTCAGATATTGATCTTGAAAACAAAGTTTGTTTAACCCGTGTTGATATGAATTGTCCACTTGATAATAATAAGAAAATTCTTGATGTAACTCGGATAAAAGCTCATTCTAAGACTATAAGATTTATTGCTGATCATAATGGAAAGTGTGTTGTAATCGCACATCAAGGAAGACCAGGTAGTTCTGATTTTAGTAGTTTAGAATCCCATGTTAAATTTCTTCAGGAAATCTTAGGATCTTCGTACAAAGTTGATTTTTGTCCTTATACATATGGTCCAGAAGCTGAAACTCATATTGAAAGTATGAAACCAAGGGATATCTTAGTTCTAGAAAATGTAAGGATGGTAGAAGAAGAAACTACAAATAAATCTCCTCAAGAACATTCAAAAAAGCTATTTGTGATCAGTTTAGCAAAAGTTGGCCAAATATTTGTTAATGATGCTTTTTCAGCTGCTCATAGATCTCATGTGAGTTTAGTAGGTTTTACAACGCTAATGCCATCTGTTGCTGGTTTAATAATGGAACAGGAAATCAATAATCTACAAAAAGTTGTTGATAACCCTGTTAAACCATGTGTATTTATTTTAGGTGGATTAAAGCCCGATGACTCCTTGAGGATCATTGATCACGTATTATCTAACGATATAGCTGATACAATATTAACTGGGGGGACTGTCTCTCAGATTCTGCTAATAGCTAAAGGTAAATCTTTAGGAAAACATACTATGAATTTCTTAGAAAAGAAAAACATCCTTCAATTTGTCGACAAAGCTAGATTAGTAAATGATAAATTTAACACATTAATTAGAACTCAAATTGATTTTGCTGTTGACGATAGGGGAAGAAAATCTTATTTACTTGAAGATCTTCCTCTCGACAAGCCAATATTGGATATTGGCAATAAAACTATCGATGAATATACAGAAGTTATTACAAAAGCTTCCACTGTTGTCCTAAATGGACCAATGGGTAAATTCGAAGACCGTGGATTTGATAAAGGTACCTTAGGTATTTTTGAAGCAATGGGACAATCAAACGGTTTTACACTAGCAGGAGGAGGACATAGTGTTTCAATTATTGAAAAAAACAAAATTAAACTCTCTTATGTAAGTACCGCTGGTAAAGCATTGTTACTTTTTCTGATGGGTAGTAGTCTTCCTGCTATTGATGCTTTAAATGAAAATGAAAAGCTTAATTTTGTGTTATAGCAAGTAATAAAAAGAATGAGGAGGAAAATGATCTAGAAGTACGATTACTATTGGTATAAAAGAAGATGTGAAATACATTGTCTAAAGAAGTAGAACAACTGAGGGCAGATCTTGATTTAGTCACCAAGACTGCAAAGGTCCTTGCTACCAAACTAGAAAAAATATCGACGAAAGTAGAAAAGATTTTAACCGCTCTAGAGGGAACACCACTTCCTAAAGAAGCAACCTCGCAAATTGGTCAAGCTGATCAGGTATCACCTCAAACAGGCATTCCTACGGAACCTAACGTTTCAATACGAGCAACATCACCTTCTGTTCCAAATATGAGTCAAAAAATAGGTACTGATTCCAAAGCTACTAGATTATTGGACTCTTTTCTTGCACAAGTTAATACAATGACAAAAGGGAAAGAAATTTCCAAAGCATTATCACGTTTAAGAGATCAAGTAATGCAATCTGCAGAAGTGGGTTTTCATCCAGCTTTTCATGAAATGGGCCGATATTCTGATCAGATTAAGAAAATTGAAACAATATCTGCAGCGGAAAAAGAAGAACTCTTTGAGAAAATATATGACTGGAAAGCACGTCTATCCCCCTGAATTAAGGACAAAATGTTACTTCTTTTTACCTTACATTGACTCTCAGAAGTTATTAAAAAAATTTACACGTACTATGAATTTATATTCATTTTTTTTAACCAGATCTACCAGAAGTCCATTTCCTCCTGATAATGGGGTCGGAAAACTCGTAGGAAGCCACCCGCTTTAGCTGGTGGTAGTTCACCCAGATCTTACGTGATTCCCACATTTATTACAGAAAAAGGCATTCTTTGGTAACGCAGCTCCACAGGCAGAACATTTTCGATGGTTATCTAAAAAAGTACTACC
>JAUUVJ010000153.1 GCA_030589605.1 Candidatus Hodarchaeota archaeon
CCCCTATAATACCAGTATCTAGATTTTCAACCTTTTTAAGAATTTATTACTAACTTGTGAATATCTTTTTGCATGAGAATGCATTGAAATAACGTTAGTTGTGAATAAGATTAAACATATATATTTCGGGTATACAAAAGTAAATTTACTTGAAAATATAGATAAATCAGTTTAATATAATAGTATCGCATTTAGCTATTACTTTCGGGAGCTTTTACTATTTTTCCAATTAACATTGTGAAAAGTCGAGTTTCCAATGGAAATCGAGGGGTTCGTTTCTCTCCAATGGAAACAGAAGGGTTCGCCAGTGAGTTGTGAAAGGGAATATTTTTGTCCATAATTCTTATTATAAATAGTGTTTGATGAACTACTTAAAATTTCATTAATAAACTATATAAAATATTGTTAGAATGGTTTGAAAGGTAAATAGTAATTAGAGAAGACTTTTTGACCTTCACTTCCAGTGAAAGAATTTGTGAAAAACTCAACTAAGAAAAAGATAACGACTAAATGCCGATACATCTGACAGTTTGGCGCGTGAATTATTGATTGCTGATGCTCTCTTTTGTTAATATTTGATTTGTAGATTCTTTTATTTACCCTCTGTGTTCTAATCATGTTTCTACTGTTTATTTTATGGATTAAATACTGAAAGTTTTAAATACGGCCCTTTGTTAGATATATATAGATCAGTTAAATTAAAACTAGGTAGACACTATGACACAATATCTTCATAAAACTGTAATTACAAAGAAAGATGGCAAACTGGATTCACAAGGTAGAATTATTAATAATAAAACTGACTTAACAGTCCTGAATGCATTACTTGCAGACCAACCAGCTACTCGAATGGATCTTTGCAAAAAAACTGGACTTCCACGTACGCCCATCTACGACGCGTTAACCCGATTAATTTTGAGAAAGATTGTCATGAAATATTCTACTCCTAGTAAATCGAGAGGAAGGCCAAAGGTCTTTTATAGAGTTCAGTAAGTTTTTTCAATTTCTCTTCTTTTTTATTAGAAAATTGAACATCCATTAACTTCCTGGTATTGTGGTTATTTTAAGATTGAATTAAGAATTTTTTAACTTAGTTTAACTTAACCTAATTTGAAGAATTTCTGATCATTTCCCACATAGGGAGTTTAAGATTAGGAAGTTCTATCTTTTTAACAACTTTAAATCCAAATTTTTCGTACATAAGAACATTATTTTCGGTTTCAGTTTCTAAATAGATTGGATAACCAGCTTCATCTGCTTGATGAAGTAATTTACGAATTAATAACCCTCCAAAACCTTGACCCTGAAATTCTGGCCCAACTCCAATTACTGAAAGATAAAAATAAGGAGCTTGAAGATTTTCTTCTCGGTCTTCATCAAGAACAGAGAATACTGAGTCCATTTTACGAGCTAATTTTGAACCTATTTTAATTGCAGATCTAAATGATCCACTTCGAAGTATTCTCCAGGCTGTCATTTTTACTTTATCGTGAGGTAACCAAGCAGCTATTCCTTCCAAGTTTTGAGATGATGCATACACTTCCCCATATTTTAAGGCATATCGAACAGGTGTTTCAAAAATGAGGGAAAGCTTAGTATCCTTATTTGGATCATCTTCCATAAAAGTCTTCCAAACAGGATCATCACGAAAAGCTTTTGCTAGTACTTCAGAAGCACGTTTTGCTTCTTTTTTCGTAAGTTTATACAGATTATCAAGGTCAGATGACATAATAAGAACCAGTAAATGAACCGAATTTGATGTATAAATAATTAATTTTTTTGAATTTTTAACTGTGATTACTGAAATTACTAAAATACTGGATTTCTAATCGTCTTTTTTCTTTGAAATATATATGTTAATTAAACAGATTGTAAAAAAATGTATAGAGAATGTGTTACGACTTTCTATCCTAGTTTAAAATTTTCAATCGTATTTTTCGCTAATTATATCGGATGAAGAAATGCTAAACAACTCGTAGGTTGAATACCCCAACCCCTTGGTTTCCGGTGGAATATCCACAGCTAGATCGACCAAAAAAATTGATTGTTCTTCCGTATCTTTTTGTCCAACAATAATCCTTATTTTAGGAACTATTTGTTTAGATATTATAAATAACCAAACAATGCTTTTTCTTCTGTAATTTCATCTTCATTTTCCTTTTTCCTCTGGAATAAGTATATGTTATGATGATATATAATATAATATGGTAAGATAATTATTAAGTATTATAAGGAGGTGATAGAGTGGAAACCAAGGGCTGTGGGACTATGAAGGTAACATGATTTTGCTGCACTTTCATATGGTAAGATTTTCATATTAGTTCTGGATATGTTTTTACAGACTCAAATTACATGGTTTACCCCAATAAATTATGTAGAATGTAAAGTATTGTAGGTTTGAATATTGGTAATAACGCTTAAGACACCGTATTATATCTATCTCGTTAATCTTTCTTTTTCTGGATATTTTTTCCTTTTTCATGATTTTTTTTCTTATTTTTTTTTGACATAATCAATATTATCGCTAATATTAGGAAAAATCCTCCGATAATATACCAAAGGGTTATTTCCTCTTGTAGTATAATAGCTCCCAATACAATTACCCCTATAGGTTCAATTAAGAGCATTATTGATATTTTTGATGATTCCAATCTCGAAGTGGAAAACATTATTAATCCAAATGGTACAATATTTCCAAGTATTCCTAAACCTAATCCCCAGATGACATTCTGAATGGATGTGTATGTTAATAAATCGAATGAACTAATTTCTGAAGGAAATGAAGCTAATTGCGTAGCAAAAAGGAAAGGTAACCACATAATAAAACCCCAGATTAAAACCCATCCAAGTGATAGTGAGGGAGCTATGTCATTCCGTTTTGGTACAGAAATTTTGCCTATTATGATATAAACAGCGTAAGAGATTCCTGCTAGCAATGCTAAGATGTCCCCAATAATTGAACTTAAGAAAGAAGTCCAATCCCAGGGTTCGGTTATGAATATAAGGCCACATAATGCAAATAAAAGAGAAACTATCTTTTTTTTGTCAAATGATTCTTGTAAGAAAATCCAAGCTAGTATTAAAGTTACTATAGGGTGCATATTGGCTAGGAGAGATGTTTCTCCAACAGGTGTTCCTACTACTTGTGAGGCTAAATAACAATTAAGACTTGTAGCTAATAAGAGCCCCTGTGCAACGTATGTCTTCTGTACTGAAAGTGTTTGACTTTTTTGAAATGATATTCTGTTCCTTTTAGCATGAATTAGTATGAATCCTATTCCTGCTAATGATCCTAATATTAATCGAATAAACGATTGTTCGATGCTAGACACATGTGAATTCCTAAGGAATACTGAAAAAATAGGGACAGTTCCGAAAGCTAATCCAGCAAGCAAAACAGCTAAATGAACAGAAATATCTTCTCTTTTCATCATATATCATCATTGTTAGGAGTATTAAATAATATATGCAATTATCCAATTCTTAGAGGTGATGATTTCTAAATTCCTCTATTGAAATACTCCATACATATCTGGTTATTTGATAAAATGTTGGATCTTAAAAATACGTGTTTGACAAGTAGTAATTGCTTAGATTAAAAGTAGTACAAAAAGTCAACTTATCGCTCATTTAACCAATCAACCATATGGTAAGATATGTTTTTCAATTATTCAGAGTGTATTTCTGTTCTCTAACAAAAAAAGGTATAATTCATAAGACACGTGCAATTTTAGCTAACTATCACTTTGTCTACTTTTTTCCGAAAAGATTATGATGTGACATTAATGGTTCTAAATATCGCTCATCGTGGAGGAGCTGGACTAGCTCCTGAAAACACACTAGCTTGTTTTGAAATTGGTACTTTATATGCAGATATGGTCGAGTTTGATATTCAACCTTCCAAGGATCAAAAATTAATGGTTTTCCATGATCGAAATGGAATTGAACGTACAACCAATGGTAAAGGAAAAGTTCCAGATTTAACTTTTGAGTATTTACGATCTTTGGATACTGGAACATGGTTCAATTTAAAATTCAAAGATGAGAGAATTCCAACCTTTTCAGAAGCATTAGAAAAAATTCCAAAACAATTATTATTCAATATTGAACTAAAATACTATAATCCAGATTCAAACTGGTTTGAAAAAGAAATTGTTAAAACTATGGAATTGCATAATGTGGAAAGAAGATCTGTAGTTACTGCTAGGCATGTTGAAAACATTGAACGAATAAATGAAGCTAATCAAGAAATTAATTGCGCTCTACTGCAAAAAGAAAGAGAGAAATCTGATTATCTTGACTTGATTATGAAATTGGATTTACATACCGTACAAATCCGTAAATCGGCACTTGATGAATCATTCATTAAAAGATGTCATGATAATGAAATAAAAGTCTTTTACTTCTATGCAGATGAACCCTCTAAGATGAAAAAAGCGATAGAATTGGGGGTAGATGGGATACTCACTAATTACCCTGATAGATTGAAAAAAGTTTTTATCAGTGATTTCACACAATCTTCCTGAGAGTTTGAGAAACTTCATCATGATTGTGGACTTATTATTGACTAATAACTGGTTTGAGTTAGAATGAATCTATTCTAAATGAAGATGTTTCAAATTACTACCAACGCGGATCAGAAAAAGATCGATTATTTAAAGACGAATTTGGCGATTTAGAACGAATTCGGACATTAGATATACTGGATCGCTATTTACCTGAAAATTAAGCAATTGGAATAGGAAACAATAAACAACTGAATGAAAAAGAATGAAAACCAATGATAATGTATGAAGGGAGTATTTGGAGGCCTCCCAGTGAAGCTAGGAGCTTGATTCTTCAGGTAACCATTGGTTGTTCAAAAAAACAACCTTGTACCTTTTGTGTAAGCTATCGCGACAAAAAATTTAGAATAAAGACAATAGATGAGATAGAACAAAATATACATAGAGCTATCCAATTGGGCTATGGTAATGCTAAAAGAATTTTTTTGGCAGATGGTAATGCACTCGTAATGAAAACAAGTCAGCTAAATATTGTGTTGGGGATGTTATATAATTATTTTCCACAGCTAGAACGAATCGGTATATATTCATGTGCCTCCGATATTCTCAATAAATCTGTTGATGAACTTGAACAGCTGAAGGATCGAGGACTTGGTATTATATACATAGGTTTGGAAACAGGTGATGATTTCTTACTAGAAAAAATAAAAAAAGGAGTTTCGGCTGAAGAAAATATTAAAGCGTGCTTGAAGGTGAAAAAAGCACAGATTCCAATTTCTGCAATAATCATTTTAGGATTAGGTGGACCAAAACATACTATAACCCATGCTATGGCAACTGCGTCAATGATTGATTCAATAAATCCAGAATACCTAGCAGCATTAACATTAATGATTCCCAATGGAACAAATATTGCTGAAGATGTTCAGTCAGGACTTTTTACGTCATTATCACCTGAAGAAATCTTAAAAGAACTCCGACTCCTTATTGATAATATGACTAAACTCAAAAATACAGTTTTTCGAACTAATCACGCTTCTAATTATTTATCATTAAAGGGAGTCTTAATCAGAGATCGTCAGGAGCTCTTGCAAAAAATAGATGATGCTTTAGCAAATCCTTCAATGTATTTCAAACCAGAATACTTTCGGGGTTTGTGAAGCTCAAAATATTCTTTTATTTTATTTCTAAGATGATTGGATAAATTGTACTGAATGTCCGAGATTGTCCAAAATGAAAACAATGGTATGTAAATGATATAATCAAGGTAAAATAGCTTAATCTCTTGGCCAACAATGATACTGACTGACAGAAGTATCAGCTGTAATCACATATTTCGGATCAAACAGTTTTCTGTTTTTTATTTCTACCCAAAAATCCTCACCACCATTCTCATGAATCGGTACTATACAATTATAGTTATTATCTTCAAAGAAAATGTAAAGAAAGTTAGGAGCTCCGTAATCGTAAGATTTAAAACATATTTTAACAATATCTTTCCAAGAGAAAGTTTTTATCCAATTATCTTCTTCAGGGTTTTCGTATTCGATAATAAATTCGTTTTCATCAAATAAAACTTTGATCCAAGGATGATCAGTTTCTTTCAAAATAATTCACCTCATTAATTTTCTACTTTTTCTATGTCATATTTTGTATTTTTTCTTTTTGGGATCATTTATAATTGTCTTTATTCTCATTCCACCAATTTATCCATTTAAGTCGGCTTTTGTTACGGTTTTTCTTCTTTATTCCAGTAACAAAATAACCTCCCTTACCTAATTCCCTGAAGTACTGTTCATTCGAGGGTAGTTCACCAGGGACTACGCATAATCTTCATAAGAGCGCGGGGAACTTCATTATAACTACTGACAGTGACATATCGTCCACCACCTAAACGGGCGAGATCTTTACAAACACGTTGTCCCCATTTTTTCCCTCCTGGCAAATTTATTACATGAAGTTTTTCGTAGTGTTTGCATAAATAGCGTGGATCGTCTCCTTTATTGTAAGCCCCATCCGTTAGGAGGATTGCCCATTTAAACCGTGTTTTCAAGTCTTTTATTTGTAGGGCTCCCATTTTAAGGCCATCTTCGATGTTTGTATAGCCAACAGCTTCAAGATCTAGTATTCTATCCATGATTTCTTCGATTGGCAGATCATCTTTGATGCCTTTTATTAGGAATGCCTTCGTATTAAAGGCTATTACTCCAAATTTATCTTGACGCATTGAATAAGCCATTACAGCAGCTGATAAAGCAGCATTAATGTTTCGTTCTCCCATCATAGACCCACTTGCATCCAGTACTAAAACACCGTTTTTTTTTCTTTCTCTTCTTTCAATACCAATTATATCATTTCGTCTTAAGACAGGAATACCTGTTGGATATCTTTCTAGTATTTGTTCCATCGTTGCTTCTAAATCAAAATCCGTTTGGTCTTGATATTCACCACGAACGGGTACATCTCCTCTCAATCCCTCTGATGCTACCCTAAGAGATAATTTTAAAATCGAACTACGAGTCAGTCTTTTCAGGATTTTACGTCTTTTAATATCAAGAACACCTTTCATGACGAAATAAAGACGAGGAGTATACATGCCTCCAGATCCAGCAACTCTACCTAATGATACTAGTCTTTCGGGATTCAGCATATTAGAAACAGCATATTTATTGATTTTTGCTAGAGACATCAATGCAGGAAGGTTCTCATGATCAATAGCTGATTCGGTTAGCCGTTCTATACTAGCAATATCAAGTTTGTCAAGTTTTGGAAGAGTATCCCCCGCAGCAATCGCCGCTTCTGCTAAGTCTTCTATATTAAGTCGTCCAAATAAGCGAATGTTTTTTTTGTAATCCCGAGCAGCGTCTCGGGATTTATTTATAAAAAACGGTCTTCTTCACCTGAAAGGACAGCTTCAACTATTTCGTGTATTATTTCTTCGATGGGTCTTTCTACACCATCTTCTAGTTCGATTTTAGTAGCAATAGTCATTATTGCCATTTCAGAGACAGTCTCTAAAACAACGCTATTTACTAAGCTCAAAATTTTTGCTAGATCAATAGCTCCTCGGATTGAGGATCCACGACGTATGTCAGGATGTCCTCTTGTTGATCTACATATTTTTGTAGCTATTTCTGCGAGTAATAAATCTTTTTCATCGATGTCAGACTTTTGTTTCGCAATATTTAGTTCAGCTTCATAATTTTGATAATCTAATTTAATCCAAACAAACCGATCTTTTAATGCTTCGGATAAAACTGTAGTACCAATGTATGATTCTGGATTTTGTGTCGCTACTACAAGAAAACCCTCAGCTGCATTAATAACACCAAGTTTTGGAAGAATTAATATTCCCTCATCCATTGAAGGCAAAAGAACGTTTTGTGTTCCTTCAATTAATCGGTTAGCTTCGTTTATAAAGAGAATTGAGCCGTTTTTCATGCTCAAAGTTAAGGGACCAGGTACAAATGCATCCCAGACCCATCCTTTTTCAACGACCAAGGGAGGTTCAAAATGACCCACTAGTTTACTTTCCGTGTATCTCTCATCCCCATCTATTCGGATAAATCCCTGATCAAAATATGCTGCAACAGCATGAGCAAGGGTTGTTTTTCCCACACCAACTGGACCTTCGATGATTATATGCTTTTCAGCCATCTTACCAAGGATAAGCTTTCGAAGGGTTTTCTCACGCCCAACAACACCAAACTTTTCTTGAATTTCAGAAATTGCTTTTTCAATGTCCAATAATGTCACCTAATAAATTAATAAGTACCTAAGCCTGTTAATAAACATAAGTAATCGAAGAGGTTAACTAACTTTCTCAATCGCGTTTTCTGGAAAATAATATATATATTTAGATACCTGAACCGTTTTTATAGATCAAATCTATAGACCTACCTCTTGTTTTCATTTAATTTAATTATTTTGCCCTGAGTGAATTATGGTTGAATGAAAGAATGAAAGACAATATCAATGAAAATTGAATTTTCATTGTTTTAGGTATTAAAAGTAGGTTAAAATCGGTTTTTTTAACATTAATATTTATTAGAATTAATAAAAAGACGCTGAGGGTGGGAATTTCATCCTAAGAAAAATTACTCTTAAGAATTTGAACCCACGAGTGCAAAGCACACTAGATTTCACGTAATTAGTTCATGATAA
>JAUUVJ010000279.1 GCA_030589605.1 Candidatus Hodarchaeota archaeon
AAATCATAATTGAAGCAGGTTTCCAATGAACAATAGTAGTAAGGGATAATGTGGAAGCATTCGGATTTCCCTGTTCATCAACGGTTGTAACAACGGTTGGTACAGGAACCAATAAATTAGAAAGATTCATTTGTGCTTTAACTAAATTATTTGACAATAAACACACCCAAATAACTAAATAGGTATTTAATAAGTATTTTTATTCAATATTCATGAGTATGTGAAATTCGTCGCAATAGATAAATAGAATTACCGCTACGAAAATAATTAGTCACTGTACCTTGCAACAATGATTCAATATCACCATTTTTCATTCGGTAATTGTTATGCCTCAACTAGTTTATATCCCAATCAAAGCGATATTATTCGATTTTGATGGCACACTTGTTGATACAAAATCCTTTTACTTTGGAAAACTTGCCCAATATCTTAAAGCTGATCCTAATGAAGCTATCAGATTAGCAGATGAAATAACATTCTCAAAATTATCTCATAAGGAAAGTAATGTTAAATGGCACATTGTTAGAACTATGTATAAAGTTGCTCGTGCTTTAGGGTACAGCCGTCTTTTATCATCTCGAGCAACAGCATTTGTAGGAAGAAACCACACAAAACTTTTTTCGGACGCTAAACCAACTACAGACGCATTAGCTGCATTAAAACGCCTTTATGGCTCTAATATGAAGCTAGCTATAATCAGCTACACCTCACGTAAAAAAATCAAAATCTTCTTGGATACATATCTGAAAGGAACAAAATATTTCTCCGAAGATAACATACTAGCCGCAGGAGAATATGATAAGCATAAAGAAGCAGGAATAATCCACTTCATGAGGAAATTTAACTTAACTCAGACTCCAAGAAGTTGTGCTATTGTCGGTGATCTTGGGGGAGATACTATTGCAGGTAAGAATATCGGAATTACCACATTTGCATTGACAACAGGCTTTTCAACCCATGATATACTTGAAAAAAACAAACCTGACGCTATTTATGATACATTACTAGAAATGGAGAAGTCAGTACATCTTTTTCTAGCTGAAGAAAAATAGAATCTTAACAAAAACACAAAAAATACGATTAGGGTTAATTCAAAAATCTTCAATAAGATTTAAAAAGTTCTAAGAGAAATAATCCAGCAATCACACAAGTTCAGATTCTTTTTATTCTATTTCAAAATGTTTCAATACATGGTGATCGGATTATGGTTTTTGGTAGATCCCTTCGTTGGATTTTTAAACAATTTAGTAAGAGAAAACTTCCCATTATTGATGGACAATTAAAACTTGAAGGCCTTCTTGCACCTGTTGAAGTTATCCGTGATAAATGGGGTATTCCTCATATATACGCTGAAAATACTCACGATTTGTTTTTTGCTCAAGGTTTTGTTCAAGCACAAGACAGATTATGGCAACTGGAACTTAATAGAAGAACTGCAACTGGAACTTTGAGTGAGTTATTTGGTAATTTAGCATTAGATACCGATAGAACAGCCAGAACCTTTGGTTTTGCTCGACTTGGGCACACTGATTGGGAAAATGCTGATGACAAATTGAAAGAAGTTATACAGGCTTATACTGATGGAGTTAATTCTTTTCTTCAGCATCCTTCTTCTAAATTACCAATTGAATTTTCACTTATTCGTCATAAACCAAAACCATGGAAACCAGAAGATAGTTTGACTTTTTCACGTTTAATGCTGTGGAAATTAAGCTACGGGTGGTTAGGCGAAATTGTGAGAGCAAATATAATTGATAAAGTTGGAAACGAAAAAGCAGCAGAATTAAAAATTAATTATCCAAAAAATAACCCAATTACTATTCCAAATGGAATTGAATTCAATTTACTTGATGAAAATGGCATACTTAAGAAAGCTAAAGGTCCCTTTCTTTCAAGAGGACAAGGTAGTAATTCATGGGTTATTTCAGGCTCAAAATCAATAAGCAATCATGCCTATTTATGCAATAACATGCATTTAGAACTTACGTTACCAAGTATATGGTATGAAACGCATTTAATTGCCGAAAACTTTAATGTTTCTGGAGTTACATTAATTGGGATACCAATGGTTTTAGTTGGTCATAATTCACATATAGCTTGGGGGTCTACTAATTCCTATTCGAATGCAGAGGATTTATTCATTGAGCAATTCAATCCTGATAACCCTCTCCAATATAAGTTTAAAGACAAATGGCTTGATACTGAAGAAATTATAGAAGAAATAAAAGTCAAAGGTCAAGCAGAACCCCATATTGAGAAAGTTCTTGTTACACACCATGGTCCAATAATTAGCGACGTTGTAGAATACACTAACAAGCGAGTTGCTATCAATTCAATGTCTTTACGACCCAGTAAATCAATATACGGGTATTGGTTACTTAATCAAGCTAAAAACTGGGATGATTTTGTAGGAGCGATGCGTTATATTGACGCTACTCATTTGAATATGACTTACGCAGATATTTATGACAATATTGGCTATTGGGTGATAGGAAAAGTACCAATAAGAACAAAAAAAGATGATGGTAGCATCCCAGTTCCAGGTTGGACTGGAGAACATGAATGGATTGGCGAAGTTCCATTTGAGAAGATGCCTCATGCCTTTAATCCAAAAGATGGGTACCTTGTAACCTGTAACCATAAAATCGTACCTGATGATTATCCCTATAACCTAGGGAATGAATGGGTGAATGGATATCGTGCTAAGCGATTTGAAGAAATGATTGCAGGAAAAAACAAACTTTCACTTGAGGATTTCAAAAAAATACAGATGGATGTCATGAATATACCTGCAAAAGAATTCATCACAAAAATAAAATCAATAAAGAGCTCTGATCCAGATGTTGAACTACTTCTTAACCTTTTGACTGAATGGGATTACAATTTAACTTCAGAATCTGTTGGAGGAACTGTTTACGAAGTTAGTCGTTATTTTGTTGTTAAAGATATTTTAGAGAAGGGTCTAGGTGAACAATTAACATTTTCCCTTATGGGAAAAGGGGTTAATCCTGTCTTGTATGGTGCGAACGAATTTCATGGTCACGATACAGTAACTCTACTTAGATTACTTGATAATCCTGATTCATGGTGGATTAAACAAGTAGGAGGAGTTGAGGAATTAATAACTAGAAATCTAAAAACAACAAGCAATTGGTTAAAGAAAAATTTGGGGAAAAATAAGGAAAACTGGAAATGGGGAAGAATCCATCAAGCTAATTTTAATCATGCAATGGGATTACGGAAGCCCCTTGATAAAGTCTTTAATAGAGGACAGATACCTATTGGTGGAGACACAGATACCCTATGTCAAACAGCTTATCTTCCTCAAGACCCTTATGACCCAAATGCTTGGGCTCCGAGTCATAGACAAATCATCGATATGCATGATTTTTCTAAATCTTTAATGATATTTGCACCAGGACAATCAGGTCATCTTGCTAGTAAACATTATGACGATTTAATCGATTTATGGTTAAAAGGAGAATATCATCCAATGCTTTGGGAAAAGAAGGAAATTGAAGACAATACTGAAGGGAAATTGCTATTGGTACCAATCTAATATTCAATAATAGAGTTCAATCTTCAATCCATCCCTTAGCTTTTTCTATAGCTTTGTTCCAGTAAAGAATCATGTTATTTCGCTGGTTATCATCCATCTGAGGTTTGAATATGCGATCTACAACCCATTTCTCTCGAAGATCATCAATATCTTCCCAAAAATCTACTGCAAGACCTGCAGCATAAGCAGCCCCAAGAGCAGTTGTCTCTTCAATTATAGGACGAACACATTCTATATTTAATAAATCAGCTTGAAATTGCATTAAGAGATTGTTTTTAGATGCACCACCATCTACACGGAGAGAACGTAATTTTATCCCGCTATCATTTTCCATAGCACAAAAAACATCTAATGATTGAAAAGCAATAGACTCAAGTACCGCTCGGGCGATATGTGCACGACCACTCCCACGTGTTAATCCAACAAGTGTACCACGAGCAGTATTATCCCAATGAGGGGAAAATAATCCGACAAAAGCTGGAACGAAATATACTCCTCCATTATTAGGAACAGATCTAGCGAGATCCTCGGATTCAGGAGCTGTGGAGATAATTTGTAATTCATCACGTAGCCACTGAATAGCTGCACCCCCAATAGCAACGCTACCCTCTAATGCATAAGTTGTATCATTTCCTATCCCATAAGCAACTGTTGTCAATAATCCAGATTTTGAAGTCACTATCTTATTTCCAGTATTTAAAAGGAGAAAATTACCTGTTCCATAGGTATTTTTTGCATTCCCAGGGTCAAAGCAGGTTTGTCCAAATAATGCTGCTTGTTGATCTCCAAGATCCCCTGAAACTGGAGGTTTTCCAGACATTCCTTGGAATGTGACTTGGCCATAACATTCTTTATCACTTGAAGGTCGAATAGTCGGTAACATAGATTCAGGGATTTGAAAGTGATGGCATAATTCAGTATCCCATTTTAATGTTTTAAGATTCATAAGTAGAGTTCGAGACGCATTTGAAACATCTGTAATGTGAACTCCTCCATTAGTACCTCCAGTAAGATTCCAAATTAACCATGTATCGATGTTTCCAAATATTAAATCACCTTTTTCGGCCTTTTCTGCTGCTCCTGGAACATTATCTAATAACCATCGTATTTTGGGACCTGAAAAATATGTTGCTAAAATTAACCCAGTTCGTTCTTTGAATAGTGCCTCTAAATCTTGATTCTTTAGATCATTGCATATATCTCCTGTTCGTACACACTGCCATACAATAGCATTGTAGATTGGTTTTCCAGAATAGCGATCCCATACAATTGTTGTTTCGCGCTGATTGGTTACTCCAATAGCTACAATGTCACCAAGAGATGTATGAGTTTTATTTAATGTTTCCTTAATCACATATACAGTGTTATGCCATATTTCCATGGGATCATGTTCAACCCAACCCGGGTTTGGAAAAATCTGTTTATGTTCTTGGTAATGTGATTCTATAAGATTACTATTTTGATCAAAAATCATGAAACGAGTACCTGTTGTCCCCTGATCAATTGCTCCTACAAATTTCTCTTCTACCATTTGTTTTTCACCTAACTCTTGAGAAATCCAGAATCATTTCTAACTAAATCCATTAAGTGTTTATCGATGAGGTTCTTAATTTCTGTTAACGAATAATCTAAATTTTGATTATTTACATGAATAACTTGATAACTCTGTGTACGGGGATAAATCTTTTGGAATTCATCCAATATCTTTTCTTTAACAACAAATATATTGTTTTTTCCACGGAGGACTACTGAACTCAGAATGGGATAGTAACCTTGACCCTGTAGTTCTAATATACCGATTTCATCTAAAAAAAGGAATTGAGATTCCATACTAGATCGTATACTACTGATAGCTCTATCTAAATTCTCTCTATGGATACGAAATCGTCCGATTTGTATGTATGATTCGTTTTCTTTTGCTTCGAAGGGGATTTTTAACTTGGAACCGATTAAATAAAAAGATTTTTTATCATTTTGCAATGTAATGA
Source organism: Candidatus Hodarchaeota archaeon (assembly GCA_030589605.1). Classification (GTDB taxonomy): domain Archaea; phylum Asgardarchaeota; class Heimdallarchaeia; order Hodarchaeales; family Hodarchaeaceae; genus Hodarchaeum. The sequence goes on from JAUUVJ010000279.1 coordinate 5,548, forward strand.
CTCCTCCCACCTTAATATTCAAATTTTGAAGATATTCAATAACTTTATAGCATAATGTGGACTTACCTATTCCTTTCTGTCCAGTAATAATCATAGAGACATTATTCATAGTAAAAGTGATTAAGTTCTTTATTTCTAATAATTGTTTCTTTAAATTAAAAAAAAACTAAGATTGCTCAAACAAAACGAAGAAAAAAGAAAAGAACGGATATTTATTCATATCCGCTCATATAGAGGTTTTTATCCAACGTCTAATATTCCATCACCAGTGATAGCAAAAACTGTTTCATTTTCAGGGAGAAGAGGTGAATCAGCTATTCTGGCAATGCGTCTTTCCCCTTTAGATTTTCTCAGATACACACGTGTTTGACTCGCGTGTGCTACTATGTGCCCACCCACAGGGGCAAT
>JAUUVJ010000271.1 GCA_030589605.1 Candidatus Hodarchaeota archaeon
AGGGCAATATCTCGATATTCCTGTTCCAATAATGGATGAGCCATCAAAGTAATTTCAAATTCATCTTTAGATAATTTGTATATAGTTGAAGCCGTAGCATCTATTTTAGTGACATCATTTAGATAATCTTGCTCTAGACGTGCCTTTGATAATGAGGAATTAACCTTCATTTTGCGCGTTGCCCATTCTCTTCCCCTTGGAAAAAACTTCTTAACTAGATTCACCATTCTTTGATGACTGATTAATTCTGGATCAAATCGAGGTACAGTAATACCATCAATGACATATTGATTGATATTTAAACCGTAACATAATTGTCTAATTCGAAATTCAAATGGTATTGAACACATTACTCCGGCTAAATAATACTCTACGTCTGGAATAGTCGGAAGTTGATACAAACAAATAACACTATTAGAAATAGTAGTCATTGGAGGTAAAATAGCTATCCTCATTCGTCGTCGTCTATGATTTCCTGAAAAATTCTTCCACGCAATGATTTTTTGATTCCAAAAAGGGGTTATCTCTTTATATTTTTCAATAGACTTAACCCAGTAACGGGGATAATTGTTATCATACCCTAATCTCACTAAATGGCGACCTTCGATTAATGGGTAAGAGTTCGGTTCTGTTGATAATAAAGCTCTATCATTTGTCATATCTAATCCACGAGATGTCTTACACCCCCATTCTGAGGATGATAACGAAGGATATTGTGTAATTTTTTCTGTAATTCGAAATTCGATAGTATTCTGAACAGAAGGTATGATAAATTTAGGTGATTTTTCTAGAATGTCTTTTTTTCCAAATATAACTACTTTATCTGAATTTTCATTCCTTTCTTTTGTATCTAGAGAAATAAAATCATCTATAGAGTTAATCCCTTTTGCAAACAGAAAATTACCTTCCGATTCTTTCTTTTGGGCAATTATAATAAGAATGCTTAACCCAGGTTCCGCATCAGGGAACATCTCATCATTAGAAACTATTTCAATTATTGTATCCAAGTTCATCTTAGTGAGTAGCATTAACCTTAATGGCTCACTATAATATTCTCCAAGCAATCCTCCAGGTAAAATAACTCCAAGATATCCATTACTACTACAAAGATAGTAAAAACGTTCAAGAAAGAGTTTATATAGATTTTTTTCACCTGGTTGCCATTTATACGAGCTATCAAAGTATTTAGAAGTTTTTTTATAATAAGATTTTATTGCTAAATAATCTTGATCCGCTTTTACATCATTAATCCGGATTTTTTCAATTCTTTGAGCATAATTAGATTGTGAAAGAGATGTTGACCCCAACCATTCCCGATTGTACATTTTCCACTTATCCCAAGGAGGATTCCCAAGTACAGCGCTGAATCCAACCAAATTTGAAAAGAAAACTTCAGGAAATTCAATTTCCCAGATGAATGATGAATTTGCTAATCCTGAATGATTAAAGAGACTATTCTTTTTCATCTGACTTAGAATTTGATTCGTCAATTCTTTTTGAACTGTTCTTACCTTAATCAAAGAATTTTCTAGATTCTTTGCATCTATTTCATTCCAGGGCACTTTTTGGAGGGAACTCCTTAATGGAAGAAGATTCAGATCCAAATTGGAATAGATATTTAATAAATCTTGTTTGAAATTAATTTTCATTGAAATGGGGGATATCAACGAATTTCCTTTTTTTATATTCATTTTACAAAGTAAATTAGCTAATTTAAAAAGTTGGGGTGAGGTTATACGCCCTATTAAAGTATTACGAGCTTTTTTGATTATATTTTTGTCTAGATCAACTCCATATAACATTGAACGAAGAATATAAAGTCTCCAAATGTCTAAATTAAAAGTATCTTCTTGAGATACTTGAGAAAATTCTAAAGCTAGTTTATTTCGAAAGAATATAGAAATTTGTTCTTTTAAAGGAGATGAATTCAAATTTATTGACAATTTGATAAGAAATTTTTCAAAATAAATCATAATTTCTTCAAGAAAAACTCCTTCTCCCATAGCTGGATCAACAAATCTTAAACTTAAAATAGAATTAAATAATTTTTCAGTCAATTCAGGTGAAATTGAATCAGCATTTATATTGAATGAATTCCAAAAACATTCTGATAGGATTTTATCGCAAACTTCTCCTACTATCTTTCGAGCTATGGCTGGATCCGTAAAATATTGTCCTCTTTGTTTTTTCTCAATCAGAGTTTCTTGGGAATAGACCATGGAGAATTCCTTTACTCTTCAATTACTAAATACCCAGCTTTTTCAAGACGTGATCTGACAATACCTTGAAATTCAGTATGTAGATCTGCTAAAAACTGAAATGTAAAGTTAAATAAGCATGAAATAAATTCTTCGGTTATGAATTTAACTTGTTCAGGTTTTCCATGAATAATTGAAATTGGTGATTCTTTACACAAAGAGGAAAACAAATTTTTTGGGTCACATTCTAACTCTGTTGGATAAAACTTCATTTGAGGTAGTTTTAACATCTTATATTCATATACTTTGATATCTAAACCTCCTTCTCCTAAATTATTGCGTCCTAACATCTCTAATTGAATCGAAGCAACAATTGAATTTAAATATAAGAAGGAATTCTGAAAATAATCCTTTTCCTGATTAGTGAATCTTATTCCATATAAACGAGCGTCAAAAAAGAAATTTCGTGGATTAAAGAAGAAGGGAAACCGATCATTAATAGTCATTAAACATAATATCTTAAAATCAGTGTACTCTTGATATGGTAACTCGAACCAATTCTTGCGTGATTGACAAGTTGGTCTTTCATTGAACTTCCTACCCTTTGAAGGATTCCAAGTTTCTCCCCAGTTGATATAACTCGTTATACCAGGCTTCAATTCACCAGAAAGGTTCTTCTTGACTAAAATGACAACAAATTTTGCATCTTTTTCGTCAATTTCAAAAGTACTCATATGTTTTGGAGATTTGATCACATAATTTGGAACCCATAATACGTCGTTACTATCCTGAAAACAGTATTCCCATGAATACCCATTATTTGGATTATCTATTTTATGCATCCAATATTCTTTTTCTATAGTAAAAAAGGGGTTTTTCACCTTAAATCCTTGTTCTTCAAGTCGAATTGAAGTAGTTCGATCTTTTGTTTCTAATAGTAAGGCTCCTGTATTCTTGTCCCATCTGGATCGAAAATATGCATTTTCAAAACCAGGTTTCCCAATATAAAAAAATTCATTTGCACCAGTAGTGAAACCCCTTCGAACCTTAGCTACATTTCCTAAATCGATAACATTCGCGTTTAACTCTCGTATTAGTTCAAAATATGAAATAGATGCACGATGAAAGACTCCCCACTTGAAAATAAAATATAAATCCTCTTGCCTTATTGGAATATTACTGATATTCAGTTTATCAAACTTTGAGTGATCTAACTCCTCAATATTAAGATTTTTAAGATCTTTTCTTTTATTCACTGAAATAAAGTTAACAATATTTCTATTAATGCTCGGTGTATCTTCTGTATTCTTTTTGATAAGTTTTAAAATAACAGTATTAACATCAACACCAGGAATGAGCTTTTCCTTACGAGTTGCAGTAATACATTTGATATGAAAATTATCAAGAAGAAACTGTTGCAACTGAACTCCATAATCTACATCTAACCATGAATTTGGTATAATTAGACCAAATTTATCACTAGTTTTCAACATACTTGTTGCATGGATGATAAAATAAATATAAAGCCCTGATCTTCTCGATAGTAATTTTTTTATTGGATCTTTGAGAAATTGAATGACTTTTTCACTTAAAAATTCTTTATAATCAGACGATAAAATTTCCTGTCGCGTATAAGGGGGATTCATCAATATAGTGGTTGAATTTAAGGAATTTGACTTAGAAATTAAGTTTTTTTGATCATAATGAAAAAAATCTTCTGTAAATATATGGAAATTAATTCCAGAGAACGGATGAAATCTAAGATAGTAACATAATGCACTTTCTGAGATCACAGCCAGATTATGATCCTTTTCAATTCCAATTATTTCAATCAGTTTACCGCGATCATAACGTGTTGTTATATGTTTTAGAGCTCCTAGAAGGAAAATCCCTGTTCCACACGCAGGATCGAGTATTCTAGATGTGTTTTCAGAAATATTTTGTCTGCAAATAAATTCAACTACATCTAATGGTGTAAAAACTTGTCCTTTTTCTTGTTTTTGTTGTGTGGGAATTGCTTTATCAAATATGTATGGAATAAGTAGTTGATCGCTATATTTTTTATTATTCAAAAGGCGATTTACTAGATTAATGATCTTAACGAAAATATCACTCTCACAGAGAATGAAATTCAGCAGTTGATTAAGTGGAAAAGAGTTTAAATCAAAGATTGGTGCTAGGGGTTCTATAGAATATGCTTTTTCCCATAAAGAATTAATATCATTTAGAAAATGATGCTGATTTTCACCATTATTAAGAATATGAGAATTGATTACCTTATATTTTTTCAAAAACTCATTGAGTTCAGGTAAATCCTCCATCATTCTTGTCAAAAACATTATTTTATCATATAAAAAAACAATAAGTATTGCAGATAAATTTTTTACAAAGTTAACTGTATTTTCTAGCCATTCATCCCAAGAAAGAATATTTAATACCGAAATAAGACTTATTCCAGACTTAGATTGACCTTTAAGTTGATTATTTAGAATGCTTTCTACTCTTGGTGCTAAAATTTCGAAAAAATCTTGAAATTGGATTATATCAACGTCTTCTATCGGAAATAAGGCTAGAAAATCCATTATTAAGAAATAAATAGTTGAAATTAAAATAAGTTTAGAATTTTACAAAATTTAGATTAAATGATATTCGTATAATTACCTTTACAGACTTATTATATCCTCAATTTTTGGATTTATTATGAAGAATACCATCTCAGATTTTCAATTCTATCAAAGAAAAGGAGATAAAGAAGATTTTATTTAAATTCATAAAATAATATAACCTTTAACACCATCTACTAATTCTTTCAGGATACGAGCCTGGTAAGTACGCCATGGAAATTTAAACTTTGTATCTGGAGGAAATGATTCCATTCTTCCATCTCCATATGGGGAAAAAAAGAAATTAAACACAGGATATTAATAGTAACTTCGAATTCGGTGATCAGCTTCGATATATTTTTCTTTTGCTTCCTTCTCTTGAGGATTTAGCTTAAGAACCTTTGTAAAACAAAATTTAGATTTCTCCCAGTTTTTTTGGGCGAAGTACATTAATCCAAGTCGCTTCCATGCGGTGATTGATTTGGAATCTAGGTCAATTGCTTTCTGAAAATAGTATTTCGCTTCGTTTATTAATCCTTTTTCCATTTTTTCTGCGTCAATCTGTATAATATCAGTAATTGAAGTCATCATACTATTAGATTTTACTTGATCAAATGAAGTAGAGCAATAAGGACATTTATTCATCCCTGTTACTTTTATACTTTCAAAACATCCCATACAGATAAATCTTGCACATTTAGAACATTTTATCCTTTTTATATTAGTTCCTTTTGTCTCAGTACATATTGAACAATAGAAAGTGGATTTTTTCTCATTATTTTCGAAGTTTATCTTTGGATCAGGATCCTGCAATCATATTGCCCCCGAATGAAAGATTTATTGAATAATTGGATAATGAAAGTCTATTTTAAGCTTTCTATCAACGAATATAATACTAGAAGGAATATTTTTGTAGAAGGATCTATTCATGGTTAAGATGATGATTTATTCTTTTAGCAAGACCAATCAATAATAAACGGGAAAAAAAATGAGTGAAAAAAAAGAAAGCACATCTAAAAAACTTGGTCGTTTTTTGGGTAAAAAAGCTGTCGAACCATGAACTATAATTAACCGAGAGATTACTAAATCTGGAAAAATTGCAAGCCAAGAATTTAAAGATTTTGACAATTGGAATGTGGTTGTAGAACCAATTAAAAGGCACAGAAAAGATGAATCTCGTGTTCAATTCACTCGTCGTGTCAGACCAACGAAAACGTTTACGCAAGCAAATCGTGCAGTACAATTCTTTTCAAGGAATC
>JAUUVJ010000315.1 GCA_030589605.1 Candidatus Hodarchaeota archaeon
ATATGTTCTTAAAACAGGAACATAATTTTTACGATAATGTGATGATTATGACTTCAGGTAAGAATTCATTTTATTTCAGGACTATTATATCTTTACTTAAAGAAAGCTAATGAAGAACAAAAAGGTGTTATTATAACAGAAAAAGTTAAAGAAAGAAACTTAGAAGAACTCTTAGGAAAGGATTTTTCCTAAGTTTATCTTTCATTTAAGGATTAGTAACCACTTCAGTAATAGCTTCCTGAGCAGAATCGGTTGGAGTCCATGTTATTTCTTGATGCTTGAAGTATGTGTTGTAAAGATTGGCGTATTCTCCCTCCTTCTTTAAGAGAGCTTCATGACTTCCTTGTTCGATGACTTCTCCTTTATCAATAACAATGATACGATCTGCATCCTTAACAGTGCTTAATCGATGTGCGATAACTATAGAAGTACGGTTTTTCATCAATTCTTCAAGGGATTCCTGGATAATGCTCTCAGTATAGGCATCAACAGATGAAGTTGCTTCATCGAGTATTAAAATTCTTGGATCACAGAGAAGAGCTCGTGCAAAACTGATTAATTGTCTTGTACCAGTTGATAATAATGCTCCTCCTTCACCAACAGATGATTTCAACCCATCATTTAGATAACCAATTATTTCATCTGCTTTCACGATTTTCAAAGCTCTCAGAACGTCCTCGTCAGAAGCTTCTTGTCTGCCATAACGAATGTTCTCTTCGACTGTTCCGTGAAAAAGAAATGGCTTCTGCAATACAACTCCCACGTGTCTACGATAGGATTTCAGTTTAATATCACGAATATTATTTCCATCAATTAACACAGTACCTTTCTGAAATTCATAGAAACGTGAGAGAAGTGAAATAATACTTGTTTTACCTGCTCCTGTGTGTCCTACAATTGCCAATTTTTCTCCTGGATTAATTGTTAAGGAAAAATTCGTCAGAACAGGTTGTTCGGGGACATATGCAAAATCAACATTCTTGAATTCGATTTTCCCCTCAATTCTATCTAATTCAATTGAACCTTCATCTTTTATCTCAGGTTCAGTATCTATTACCTCTAAAATTCTTTCAAAGGCCGCTAGACCTTGTTGAACTTGAGCATAGAAACTAACCAATTGGGTTACAGGGAAAAAGAATCGTGCAAGATACGATATAAAAAGGTAGACGATTCCTGCACTAAGACCACCTTGAATAGCGGATTGACCTCCAATGAAAATAATGGTTAATGTTCCAGCAATAGATATCAATTCAACTGCTGGAAAAAAGCTAGTCATCGCTAACTGTTGTTTAAATCCCGCAGAATAATGTTTTTGATTTATTTTCTTGAAATCTTCTAAACTCTCGTTCTCCATTCCAAAAGATTTTGAAACACGGATACCATTAACAGATTCAGCTATCGCAGCATTGATTTCACCATGAACTTTTCGGAATGTCCTACTTAAGGATCGAGCAACTTTTCTGAAAAGAATTGACATAATAGCAAGAATAGGTACTACACAAGCAGAGAGTAAAGCTAATGGAAGGTCTATGAATGCTAGTACAAGGAAAATAGATAGTAAAGTAAATATTTGACCTATAACAGAGGTTATAAAAGTAACAACTTGTCCGTAATCTCCTGCATCACGAGAAACGCGGGAATTTAATTGGCCACTACGATGTTTATCAAAAAATTTCATATCTTGACGAGCCAAACCATCAAAAATATCACCACGAAGGGTAACCATGAAGTCAGGTACAAGTTTAGCAAATTGAATGTTAACTGTGTAATCTATTACCCATTGAAGTATACTAATAATACAAAAACTAAATGCCCCAATCAGAAGAAAAGATTTTAAGAGATCATTCATTGTTGCGTTTTCTAAACCATCTATGACCAGTGCAAAAATAATCGGAGTTGTCAAACTGATTAATGTCCCGACGGACATAGCAATAACTATAATGATTGCTGGTTTCTTAAATGGAGCTAATCGAATGAGAGATCGTTTAAACAACTCAATATCGGAATAGTGGCGTTCTTGTTTACTTTTTTCTAATCCATCAAATATCCACCCCATTTTATGAACCTCCTACAGGTGCTAATTTCGTTCGAGCTTCCGTATCACCAATTAATGGAGGTAATTCGGCATGTTTTCCAAAAATTCTTCTATAATCTTGTGATGTGCGGATAAGCTTAGAATGATGACCTCGCCCAACAATTTTTCCTTCTTTAAGAACAACAACCACATCAGCATTACGTATTAGACTAAGACGATGTGTAATGATGAACGTTGTCCTGTGCAGAGCTACTTCTTGAATCGCTTTGATGATCTCCTCTTCTGTTCTAGAATCCACACTACTTGTCGAATCATCAAGAATCAAGATTCTAGGGTTGGTGATAAATGTTCTAGCAATCGCAATCCTCTGTTTCTGTCCACCAGACAGTTGACTGCCTCCTTCACCCGCATTTGTTTCATATTTCTTAGGCTGCTCTATAATAAAGTCATGAATTTGAGCTAAACGAGCAGCTTGCTCAATTTCTCCTTGAGTAGCGTCTCGCTTTCCTATAGCAATATTTTCTTTCAATGATCGTGGAAATAAATAAATATCCTGTTCAATGAACCCGATTCCTTTTCTCAGTGAATCAAGAGAATATTCTGTAATATCAGTATTATCTATCTTTATTGTACCTTCGTAATTGTATAATCGAAGAAGAAGCTTAACTAAGGACGATTTTCCAGATCCTGTAGGACCAACGATTGCTACGGTCTGGAATGGAGCAATATGAAGATTAATATTCTCTAATACAGGCCTTTTTGTCTGAGGGTACTTAAAAGTTACATTCTCTAATTTAATGTCTCCAGTAGCTGAAGGTGGGAATTCTATTGTATTTTCTTGATGCCCATTTTCACCTGCTTGACCAAACATAACTTTATGAATCCTTTGAGCTCCTGCTATACCACCATTGAACATACCTATTCCGAAACTTATAATATAAGTAGGAGCAATAAGAGTAGCTAGCATACCATTATAAGCAATTAACCCACCAATAGTGAAATCTCTAAAGAGGATCAACAATACTCCAACAAAGAAAGAAAACCCCATTGCAGCGTATAACACTAAAGTAGGATAATAACGAGCTTGGAGGATTTGTTGTTTTTCCCAAGTATTTCTAAAATCAATCACATATTTCATGAACTTCTTTTTCTCATATTCTTCTTCACCGAAAGCTCGAACAACCTCTGCTCCCATTATATTATCTTGAATAGCTTCAGCAATACCAGACCATTTGCGCATAAAAGTTCTTTGAATTGGCCCCATCTTTTTATTATACCTTAACGCAGTCCAAATATATACAAGAAAGAAAGGAATCGAAATTAGCATTAGTTCCATAGACTTCAAAGCTGTAAAAATGAGTGCTGCAGTAATAAATAGAGAAACAAAGACATCAGTAATCATAGCGAATCCAAACATAATCTGGGATAGTTGACCCATATCATTTGTCGCTAAAGCCATTAGTTCTCCAGTTGGAGTTGCATCATGAAATTTTAGGGGTTTTTCTTGAATTTTAGCAAAGAATTCTTCTCTTATTCGGCGTTGAGTACCCCAAGATAATTTTTGTTGAAAGAAAGTTCCAATTATACCTAAAAAAACTTGTAAGAACCCTAAAATTAAGATTAAACCGACAAAATGAATCAGTAAATCTAATTGTTCATCGGTTGTTAGCAGATCATTGAGATCAATAACAGCCAAATCGAGCGCAGAACCAACGACAACTGGAATGATAGTTCTTGCCATAATAGCGAATATCGTGCAACCAATTACTATAATGATTAAAAATGGATTTGCTAATATTTGACCAATAAACCATTTCCGAAATCCTGTTTGTTGTCCTGATAACTTTGATGAGGAAGATTCACCGATACTCATGCACACACACACTAAAACCTAAGAGTTATTATGTAATACTGTTATCAGTGTTACCTTAAGAAGGTCATTTTAGTGGCAAGCTATTTCAGCTTTTTAAAGAAAGAAAAAAGATCTTATCATATTTTTATTGCATAGGTTCAGCGATCAGAGCTCAATATCAAACATAATGCTAATCTATAAAATCAGCTAAATTCCTAAAAAAAAGAAAGGAAAGAGAGAAATCTCTCTACTCATTTTAGTTTAGTTTTTTTCTTGAAATTGGGAGAAGAACTAAAAGACCTACTAAGACAATCACTAATTCAAAGCCAGGTGTAATGTTTATATCTTCACCTTCACTGCGAACAGTGAGAATCTCCACATGACTGGATTGTATATTCAATGTTGTCATAGCACGAATTGTACAAGTATGTTTACCTGAAGAATCAGGTGTGAATGACCCAGTATAAGTAACATTAGTACTTGTACTAGTTAATTCAGTCATTGTTATTTTGTAATTCGTACCATTTTCATGTTGGATATCAAGAGTTACACTACTGATTATTGCTTCAGTTTTTTCAATTACAACAGTGAATTCTACTGTAGTGCCAACATCAACGGTATTACTTGGTGAAACATCTACAGATAGTATTTCAGGTCCTTCGTTAACATAGATAGTTCTCGTGCCTGATACACTAATGTCTCCTATACCATCTTCAGCTGTGATACTAGCAATATATTCACCGATTGTATTGAAAGTGACTGTTACTGTCCATAGTTCCCCATAAGTGCCAAGTCCTGCATAAACCATAGGATAAGAATCCCCTCCAATGTAAAGAGTTAAACTCTTAACACTATCATTATCCCACACGTCTGCATCAAACTTGATTGCTCCACCTGGTTTTACAGAGGAAGAATTTACTGCAAAATAATCGGTTCTTAAGAATACTGGGCCTCCTAATACCTGATAAGATATCAATCCAGTTTCTGTGGTACCATCAGAGGAATGGGCTTTAATAATTATATCCCAAGTATCACCACGATCGAAAAGTAGGGTTACTGACCATTTTTCAATATTCTCGTAGTCATCAGTTTTTGCTAATGCAATCGTTTTATAAGCAAATCCTCTTACACTAATTTCAATTTCCATTGAAGTGATATAGTCTCCTCCTGACTTAAGAATGGTTACTTCAAACAGTGTTGAATCATCAACAAAAAATATGCCAAAGATTGGAGAAATTAAAGCAATACTGATCTCATTTGGTTTATTTGGATCGAAATCTGAATATATATAATTTCCACTTAACAGATGATGATCATGTGATTGATCTAGCTGGATCCATTCGGTAACTCCTCCATCCAAATTATAGTGTGAAATTTGAGCTCCTTGGAGGAATCCTGATTGATAAATTTGATCACAAATAAATATCATAGTCAAATTATGACGTCCAACTGCTAAGTCATAGACCGTTAGCCAAGCGTTGGTAATGTGATTATCTGATACTTGTTCCTCTAAAGTTACATCTAAGTCGAGTTCTAATCC
>JAUUVJ010000373.1 GCA_030589605.1 Candidatus Hodarchaeota archaeon
AAAGAAAATTGATCAATTTAAAAGAAATCTTTCTTAATATCTAAAAAAGTTAGCTCAAAAATCAGTTGGGATGATTTCTTCTAATCTAGAAATAATACAGAAAACATAATTTGAGTAATCTCAAATGGCTGTTCATATAAAATTCCTTAAAAACTAATCAAAAATAATAATAAATCATTATTAATCAAACATTACTCTTAATCCCTAATTATGGACAAATTCTCTTTTAAAAGATACTATGAAAAAATCAAATTTAAATTTCAAATCGGAAACCGATATTCTTACAATAATAAAGATGAGTCTGGCTGGAAATCAAGTGAAACTTCAAACTTCAATCGATTACGAAAAAATTGGCTTCAAAGGTGGTCTTGAAATACATGCACAATTATCTTCAGAAAGAAAACTGTTCTGTCATTGTAAACCCGAATTAATACCACCAGAAGCTAAACCAGACTATCGATTTGAGCGCCGATTTCGTCCTGTTTTAGGAGAAATGGGAACATTCGACGCTGGAATGCTTGTTGAATTCGAAAAATCTTATCGTGTACGATATGATACTTATGGGGAAAACATATGTACCTATGAAATGGATGAAACGCCTCCTTTTCATCCTGACTTTGAAACGATCAGAAAAGGATATATTATAGGTAATTTTCTAAATTGTAGATCCGCAGTAGATGAAATAATATTTAATCGTAAACAGTATCTTGATGGATCTATACCAACTGGATTTCAAAGAACAGCTATAATTGCTCGAGATGGACATATTACACTCAAAAATGGAAAGAAAATAAGAATTAATAATGTATTAATTGAGGAAGACGCTGCTAGAAGGGTGGAATTTCATGATCGTGCATCTCGTACTGTTCGTTTCAATTTAGATCGTTTAGGGGTTCCTTTGACTGAAATTATAACCAATCATGAAGATTGCAATAACCCTTTTGATCTTATGAATATCGGTTTTTTACTAGGTTTATCGCTTAGAATTCTTGAAGTAGGAAAACGAGGGATTGGAACAGTACGACAAGATGTGAATATATCAATAGAAGGGGGATCTAGAGTAGAACTGAAAGGTGTTCAGGATTTAAAAAATTTACTTAAATATTCTGAACATGAAGTTACTCGCCAATTAGCATTAATAGAAATAAAAAACATACTAATCTCAAAGGGTGTTATTGAAGACGACTTCCAACCTAATTTCATTGATATTTCATCTTCAATTATTGGAAATAAGAGCAAATATGCATTTGCAGTAAGATTACCAAAATGTGATGGGATATTTAAGAAACAAGTTCAACCAAATAAATCCTTCGCAGAAGAGATATTTGATAGATGCGAATTAATATCTGGAATTTCACTTAACAATATGACAACTTCTGATAATGATAGTTCGTGGTTAGATAATGATAGAGTATTTGAAATTATGAATATTTTAAAGGGAGATGCATTCGTAGCTATTTGTGGAAATAAAAAATCAGTTCTCCACGCTCTAAATCGTCTATTAGAACGAATGAAGTTAGCATTGAAAGGAGTACCAGAGGAAACTAGAAGAGTCAATACTACTACTTTTAATAGTGAATTCCTGCGTGTTATACACGGAAGAGATAGGATGTATAGTGATACTGATACACCTCCAATCTCAATTGATCAAAAAACCAGAGAAATGAAATTTAATGAGATACTAAAAATATGGGATATTTTTTCACAATATCCAGTTCATATTGATGAATTAAAGTTTATCGTGTCAAAAGGATTTTATTCGCCTTTTTCGCAGTTAATTAAAAAGTATCCTGAAAAAACACGCTCAATACTAGGATTATTTCAAAAATGTCAATCAATAATTAAAAAATTATCTTTTAACAGGGATACCCTAAATCAGAATGGTATTGAATTGATTTTAGAGGACATTCTAAATAAAAAAATATCGAAGGACGACTTAAAAATTCTATTATCCAAGCTCAATTCTGGTTTTCCATATTTAAACATAAAGAGCGAATTTACTGACAAAATAACAAAAATATCTAAAGATCAAATAAAAAGAATGAAGAATCTCCTTTTTGATTCCGAAGAAACTGTAGATATACCTTTAGGACATATATTTGGTATAATTAAGACCAATTTTCCGATGTTAAAAACAGAACAAGTCATCTCTGTACTAAAAAAGGAAAAAATCATCTAGAAAGTGAGAATAGTAATGCCAGACGAAAAAGAAGATAAACTACCAGGATATAGTGGTTCTACACGAAAAATCTTGGAGAAAAATAAAGTTGAAGTATGGTCAACAATATCAATTAGAAAACCAAATGGTGCAAAATTCGTCGGAATATTGCTTCCTCGAGCTGCGTTCACAGCATCTAATTTTATTACACTACGTGTCCTTGATACAGGATATAATATTGGAATAGAAATGTCAGAAGATCTTACAATTGAAAAATTAGGCTATTCTCAAGGAAATTATAAATTACCTGCGATGAATATTCAAAAGAAAACTTCCTTACCAGATGTAGTGTTATTAGGAACTGGTGGAACTGTAGCTAGCCGCTTAGACTATAGAACTGGGGCAGTGTTACCTGCATTCACACCTGAAGAATTATTCGCTGCAGTACCTGAAATTCAATCAAGAGTTAATCTTACTCCTAGAACTGTATTTGAAATATTATCAGAGAATTTTAAACCAGAATGGTGGGTTAGAACTGCTGAAGAGGTAGCTAAAGAAATTGAAAGAGGGGTTGATGGAGTGATTATAGGACATGGTACTGATACAATGGCATATACAGGCTCCGCATTATCATTTTTCCTCCAAAATCTACCAATTCCAGTAATTATTTTAGGTTCTCAACGATCATCCGACCGACCTTCATCAGATGCCGCGATTAATCTCTTAAATGCGGCTGCTGTTGCTGGATATGCGGATATAGGTGAGGTTCTGGTTTCAATGATGGGTTCTACAAGTCATCTTTATGATTATCTGCACAGACCTACTCGGGTTCGTAAAATGCATAGTAGTAGGAGAGATACCTTTCGGAGCATCGCGGTTCCTCCTGTAGGAAAAATTGACTGGCTAACGCAAGAAATAACTTATTATAGTCCAGTAAAACCCCGAAGCTTGAAAGAAGACTTTATTTTGGATACTAAAATAGATAAAAGAGTTGCTATTTTATACTTTTATCCTGGAATGGATCCTGATATGTTGCATTCAGCAATAGACAGTGGATACCATGGTATTGTCATTATAGGTACTGGACTTGGACATGTTAGTTCAGAGTTCTACTCAGCATTAGATAGAGCTCAAGAGGAAAAGGTTCCAATAGTCATGGTTGTCCAACCATTGTACGGGTTTTGTCATTTACGGGTATATGAAACGGGCAGAGAAATGCTTGCTAGAGGCGTTATTGAAGGTGCAAACATGCTTCCTGAAGCAGCATACCCAAAACTCGTCTGGGTTTTGGGACATACCGGATTTCCACCAGATTTAGATGAAGTAAAAAGATTGATGCAAACTAATATTGCTGGTGAGATCACCCAGAGGGAAACACGGTTCGGTTTTAGTGTCCTTCAAGGTATCGAACCAGGTATTGAAAACCTATTTGAAGTAATATAATACTTATTGAATCAGGCATTGAAAACTTATTTGAATCAATATAATACTTATTGAATCAATATAATACAGAATTATTATGAGAAAATGTGTGTATCATCTTAATGAGCGATTTTATATCGAGGAAAATATATTATCTAGCTCGTGGTCGGCGTACGTACCTGACTGTCTCCTATGAGTGTTTCACTTGGTTAAGCTATCGTACCCCTTCACCTCTGTTCCAGAAACTTATTCATCACCTTAGTAGGTCTGTTTCTCCTTTAGTTGGTCTCAAAAATCTTGGTAAACTTCTAAATCCCGTTTCTTTATCTCTTAATTCTCCTTCGGAGGTCGCGTGAGGTGTCTTTGTTCTAGCACCGAAATTCAAAAAATCTTATAAATTTTATATTCCTTTTTTAGACTGAATAAAATCAATTATCTATAATGCGTATTCGATCTTGACACAGCACACGTGATGTTTCCAAATGATCTATTTTTTTTTAACAATTAAAAAACAGGTTACATGACAGGTAGCCAGTATATACCCTCCGTCTCTTTATAAATGATCCAAAAGAAACTAAATAAACAATCGGGATAAAACAATCCCTCGGATCCTTTAAATATTATCCAAAATTCAAAATGTACTAGTACCATTGTGAATAGTCTGACATTTGATAATCAGTGCTCTTACATTTAAATTGAAAAGACGAAAGAAATTTAAGAATAAGAAAAAGACGAATGGAGTTCACTCCTCCTTTAAACTTACACCTAGGAGAGAGGCGAGAATTCGTATTTTCAATACATAAAATCGCGATAGGTGAGCTATCCAAATGAATGAGGAAGAAGAAAAAGAACAAATAATCACAATTATTACTGATTGTTTTGAAGAAGAAAGAAATCGGATTGAGAAACTATATGAAAAAACACA
>JAUUVJ010000150.1 GCA_030589605.1 Candidatus Hodarchaeota archaeon
AAGAAATTGGAACCTATATTAAAGGAGCAGCGTATTAAGCGTGATTTTTCAGGGATGATAGAAGAAGTTTTTAACATAATTAGCCAGGAGGTGGCAGTTAGTGTACCTTGTACATAGTGAAAAAAAACAAAAAATTCATCTACTAATGATATAAAACAGATGAGTACACTTTTGCTTTCTGGGGCAACAATGCTTGCAGATTCTTGCCCTGATTGTAATGTTCCATTATTCAAGCAAAAAGATAGAATTTTTTGTTCAAAATGCGGCCGAGACGCTATTTTTGCAAAATCAAATAATGAGATTAAAGCAATTGAACATTCTCAATCAAGGAAAGACTCTCAGGTAATTCTTCAGACATTTTGATAGGTAAAATTAATTTTCTTGCTCAAAAACTTGCTTCAAGTGAAGAATTTGAAGAAATACAAAGAATTGTAGAATTACTAGATAAAATCATAGATTTACTATTTAAAATGAAAAATTTCAGCTAAGTATTCAATAAAGAGGATTCTAATGTCATTAAAAAACATTGTAAGTTCTAAGATCTTTTCATGAAAAAAATTTTAAGCTGAAGAACCAGTATTCAGAAGTTCTTCTCATTTACGTGATTGAATAACCTGGAAAAAATGAACAATTTCTTCTTGTATTTCATTTCTGAGATGAATTATATCATTGATTTCAATAGGTTCGGAATGTTTAATCGTGACATTTAATTGTACAATATTACCGATTGCTTGTATATCATTTGAATTCACAGTAAATTCAGTATCGAGACCTTTCACAACCAAAATGATATTCGATGATGGTATTTGAATTCTAATATTTCGAATAACTCCAATCATTCGAGCATTAGCATCTATGACCGCTTTTCCAACGAGTTTTCCTGGAAATATGATTTCATATAATTCTAAATCTAAATCAAGTAGCTGTTTTGTCATTATTGACACCATAAATACTCATAAATTTAGTAAGCGATCAAAATATTGTATTACAAACAATTTAAAGCATCTTGTAAAAGAGTGCCGTTTGCGACATAAATGACTCAGTTCAATAGAAAGAGGTATTATTCGAATCGATATATACTTTTCTGTTGATAAGTTTCAAGGTGAAAACAGTTATGCCCGTTATTATTGATAAAATAGCTAATAGCATACGAGAACGCTATCATACTGCTGTCACAACAATAAACAAAGAAAAAATTTTCATTTACACAGCTCTTGTATGTATTTTCATTGTAGCTTATATATTAAGAACACTAGCAGCGCTTAGATATGAAATGATCCTTGGTGCTAATGATCCATGGTCTCAATATCGAGCAGCTGTTTACCTTGAAGAAAATGGCTTAGTAAATTTTTTATCTTGGGTCGATCCTCAAACTTGGTATCCAGAAGGTAGACTTTTTGGACAAAATCAATATCTTGGAACTCCTTTTACAGCTGTATTATTGTATCAATTTACTTCATTTATTGGATTAGATATATCTTTAAAGGCAATTTGTTTTTACCATCCAGCATTAATTGGAACAATTTCATGCATTGCTATCTATTTTCTTGGGAAAGAGGTGGCAAATAAAAAAGTAGGTTTACTAGCTTCATTATTTCTTGCTATTTCTGCTGGACACTTACAAAGAACCGTTGCAGGATTTTTTGACAATGAAGCCCTAGGAATTTTCTTGCTAATTATCACATTATATTTTTATACACGATCATTAAAAACAGAATCGGAAATTTCAACCATATTTGCTGGATTAAGCCTTGGTTTCCTTGCAGGATCTTGGGGAGCGTCAACATATGTCTTTAATCTATTAGCATTGCACGCTTTTGTTCTTTTGTTAATGAAAAAACATTCAAGCCGCTTATTACTATCTTATGGAGGAACTATTGGAATAGCTTTATTTATAGCAGTTTTAATTCCAAAAAATGGACCAAATGTATTATTATCAACAGATGGTTTGATACCACTAGGCGTATTAGGGCTAGTCTTCATAGCGGACTTATATCGCTATACAAGGAGTACTTATGATTTAGAAAGATTCAATACTAGAATCAAACAGTATTATCCATTAATTTTTGCATTGTTTATCATAGGAATTGGTAGTTTCTTATATCTTACACCTAGTTTATTGAGCAATATTGGATCAAAGTTTTTAACAGTCCTTTTACCAATATTTCGAGATAGTAACCCGATTTTAATGTCGGTTAGTGAACATCAAATTGTTGTTTGGTCAACTTTCTATCGAAATCTTGGATTATTGATCTTTCTTGTTCCATTGAGCATATACTATTGTTATGAAAAACCAACTGAAAGAAATATTCTCCTTTTAATCTTCGGAGTAACAACAATATATTTTGCTGGCTCTATGGTTAGATTAGCTCTGATTTTAGCTCCTGCTGTGTCCATATTAGCAGCAAAAGCGATCGACCAAACATTGATACCTTTTATTTTAACTTTTCAAGAAAGATTTACTCTTAGTAGCCGAAAAACACGCTTTGCACAACCATTATCTAACGAATATACTGCAATAGCGTTTATATTCATTGGTCTGTTTCTTCTAGCATCAGTAATTTATGCTAATGATTATGCAGTCAAATCAACACATGCTTCATCAATACTAACAGTAGTGCCATCAGGAGGAGGTTATGCTATAGGTAATGATTGGCAAGAAGCTATAGGATGGTTAGATTATAATACTGGACCAACTGATGTAACGGCATCATGGTGGGATTATGGTTATTGGATAAGTGGAAATTCAGATGCTAAAATATTAGTTGATAATGCAACATTAAATAGTACGAAAATTGCAAATATCGGATGTATGCTCGTTCTTAACCCGTTCGAATCTTTAAAAATCGCAAAAATATACGATGTAACATATATCGTTCTTTTAGTTTCAGATGGTTTTGGAACATATAATTTTGACTCAGACATAGGAAAAGTTCCATGGTTTGTCAGAATAGGAGAAGCTTCGGGAAACATAATCAAAATAGATCAAAACGATTATCTCGAGTTTGATTCACGAGGCCAATACATCACAGGTTATGTAGATGAATTTTACAATTCAGTATTTTGGGCATTGTTCACAGCTGAAGTTACAGACGACGCATATTCCAGAATAGCTAATGCAGAAAGTGGATATGGCCCCATTCGAGGTAATGCCCCAGCAACAGGAGGCTTCTCAGACAAATACGCTGAATATGCTGATTATTATGAGCTCGCGTATAAATCATCACACGATTGGGTCTTTATATGGAGAATCAAATGGGAAAGTATTCCAATAGGAGCTATTGCTCCATAATTTTCTTTTATTTTCAATTTCGATAAGTGAATTGAAGCTGGAAAGCATCCTATTACCAATCCTCATTTTTTTCTTTTCAAATAATATACTACCATAAGCAGTTTTTATTATCAAAAAAAATTGAAATTTGACCGAATTAAACTTTATAATAAAGTTAATAATCAGAGATCTCTATTATTCTATAACAGGAATTTCTGAATACTATAGAAGAAATAGGAACAATTATCAATTTTAAAAACTAAATAATTATATTCACCTTCCAGTTATTTTTCAGGTTTGTTATATTTTGAAACAAGATACATTGGTTAAAATCTTCTTAGAATATAGCTTCAATGTTGCATTGGATGCTTTAGATTGGTTGATGAAATCAAACATCTCAGAAGAAAAACTTAGACAACTCATTCAACAAATTCCAAAGGATATTCCTGTAATTAATCTCAAAATACTAGAAAAGTACCAGAAAACGATTGATCAACTTCTGAAACAAGAAACTATAGAAAATGATGTTAGTTCTAAATATAATACTATTAAACTGGAGGAAAAAAGAGAATCAAATTTAGGTAAATCTGAAGAAATTACTACAAGAAGAATTGAAAAAAAAGAGAATCTCAAACAGAAACCCTCCCCAGATGTAGTTATCAAACGAGATATCCCTGAAAGATCTTCAGACAAACCAAATGTTGAAACCTTCAGACAGCTCTTCTTAAATCGATATAAAAAACTCTCTGAAATTCTAAAAAATAATATTCAAGAACAAGAAACAATACTTAAGCAAAATCTTTCTAGTACCGAAATTCCAGAAGATAAAAACGGAATATTAATTGGTATGGTACAAGATACCTGTGTTTTACATACAAATAAGTTCGTTATCCAACTAGAAAACCCTGATAGTGAAGTACTAACTAGATGTGTAATGGTACAAGATAGTAAGAATTTCCCAGAATATAGAAATATTCTCCGAGATTCAGTAATTGGAATAAAAGGAGTTTTACCAAAGAAATATCATGGAGGAAATGTAACTGCTTTTTGGGGAAAAGATATTATTAGACCTAGCTTTAATCCAATAAAATTTAATTCTACTACTGAATCTTATAAAATATTATTTATTGCTGATACTCATTTTGGTTCGAAAAACTTTATACGAAGTATATTTGCTAAATTAATCCAGTTTTTATCCTTAAAGAGTCTAACAACTCAATATGAAAAAATAGCATCTGAAATAAGTACAGTAATGATCTTGGGTGATCTTATTGAGGGGGTAGGCCTTTTTCCTGACCAAAAAGATGAGATCCAATTTCATTCTCTTCAATCTCAATATGAAGGACTCTCAATGTTACTAAAAGAAATACCAAAAAATATTGAAATCATTATTATTCCTGGAGAACATGATGCAACTCATGTTCCTAATCCTCAACCAGCCATAGACAAACAAATTGGAAAAGAATTGCTAAAATTACCAAATTTGAAGAGCCATGGAAATCCTCTATGGTTAACAATAGAAGAAATGACAATTTTAGCATTCCATGGACAAGTGAATGATATACTCTTCGAAAAACACTTTCATTTTGATCCACTAAAACCGATTATTGGAATTAAACAACTCCTTGAATATAGACATCTTTATCCAGAATATGGAACATTTAATCCAATAACTCCATATAAAAAGGATTATTTAATTATTGATGAAGTACCCGATGTAATTGTCTCAGGCCATTTCCATCAAGCACATTTTGAAGAATATAAAGGAGTTAAAATATTAACCTGTGGTTCCTTTCAGCGAGAACACAATAAAAAGAATAAAAATATAATAAATGAGTCTTTAGGAAAATTTCCTATGTTAGATACGCAAACAGGACAGGTAGAAATGATTGATTTGAAGAAAATACAAGTATAATAGAAAAGAAGAAAGAATGAAATAAGAAGTGCACACTATCGGTTTGATTTGACAGTTAGCATTTTATCTTCTTTTAAAATAGAATCCACGAGAGATTTGGATACACTAAAACAAATTTCTTTAGTACGGCCATGTCTACCACGAGATACAACACGTGCACTAATTATGCCAAGAGTATCCAATTCATTAATCAAATCACCAACACGTCTTTGAGTGAGCGACTCCCTTCCTTTTTCACGACAAATTCGAGCATATTCTTCGTAAACATCCCCAGTAGACACTGTATCTGAATTTCCAATATTATTTTCTAATAAATAAATCGCAAGCATCACTATTTTCGACTGTAGAGGTAAAGTACTAATAACCTCAGTAATTGTATTCCGTTCAATAGCTCCCTGTGCTTTTTTGACATGATTTTGATTGATTTTTTCCACTCCTTCTCGCTCTGCAATTTCAGCTGAAACCCGAAGAAGGTCAATCGCACGACGAGCATCACCATGTTCTTGGGCTGCAATCGCTGCTATCATTTTGATAACACCATTAGAAAGAGCCCCTTTCTGAAATGCTATATCTGCTCTTTCAACCAAAATATCAGTAATCTCAGGAGCCTCATAAGGTTTAAAAACAAGTTCCTCTTCTGATAATGAAGATAAAACTCGAGTCTCCAAATATTCTTTGAACTTTAAATCATTAGAAATACCAATAAAACTCACTTTCGCCCGAGAAAGGTCTGAATTGATTCGAGTCAACTCATAAAGAGTCTCATTACCAGATTTTTTAATGAGAAAGTCAATTTCATCAAGAACAATAATAAATAATGAATCCCGTTGATCTAAACCCCGCTTAAAACGAGAAAAAATTTCATCAGTAGCCAAACCAGTAAAAGGAACTTCAATACCCAAAGCATTACATAGATGAGCAAACACACGATAGTTAGTATCAACGGTATTACAATTCAAATACGCAACTTCAATGTTAAGACCCTGTTGAGGCGCTTTTTTACCTAAAATAGCAAGAACATATTTAGAAACCGCTGTTTTACCAGTACCAGTCTTACCAAAACATAAGATATTACTAGGTTTAGCCCCACGAAGAACAGACGCTAAAATATAACCTAATTGCTTGATTTGTTCAGTACGATGAGGAAGATTCTCAGGTACAAAAGAACTATCAAGAACATCACGTCGTTTGAATAACTTAGGTGATTTAAGATAGCCCTCAAAAATCTCATCTAAAGTAATATCAGTTTCATTAGAACGTCCCAAAATTCTTCATTCCATACGCGTTATTTTTCGATCTCGTGTCGTAATACCTGTATTTCGAATCCAAGAAATTTAGTAGCAAGACTAGTATTTCGTTTCGAGGAATAAAAAGTCGCGTGTTTCACCAGTATTGCGCTATACAAAGAGCGACAAAAACCAGCCAACACCACAATAAACGGAGGAAACAGACGAACAAACGCGTTTACTCGAATACAATGCAGTTAAAACACCAGACAAGTAACCCCAAGACTGCGATTACAGAGGTTATACCACTATTTCCACTCTATAAAAAAGACTGTGATGACCTTGGTATTACAGTTCCTTTTCCTATTATAGCTATTCTTTGTTCTTTTTTCGAATAGTTCACACCACAGAACGATGTTTTTCTTTCTTTCTTTCTCTATCTAATGATATTATTCTGTACTTCGTCTTCTACAACATCCTTCACCAACTATTAATGGGTTCCTGTTTCCACTAATGACAAAATCAGTCCCAAATGATTATAAATTCATTTTTCAATTTAATCATCGTAGTTTCAATTTTGGGATTAACATTGGCACTTTTGCTTTGTAATCTTCATAATCTTTACCAAATTCATTAATCAGTTCTTTTTCCTCTTTCCAAGATATGAGGTAAATATAAACCGTCAAAAAAGGTGTTATGAATAAAGAATACTGGGCCGAAAGTAATATAGAAATCGCCAAGTGTGCTAATAATGAACCAAGATATTGTGGATGTCTGATGATTGAATAAACTCCTGTTGTGACGACTTTCTCGGCCCTATGAGTCTCTGCTACCTTCAAAGTCACCTCTTTTACGCCCTTGAGAGCAAACCATAACACTACAATTATAATTGGTACAAAAATAATCAGATGGATTAAAGGAATTATAAAATCAATAATTGGAACCTTGAACGATTGATCTTCAAGAATTGGAATTGTAAATCTTGGTTGTGGGGACAACCATATTCCAAACAAGAATGTAAAAAAACCCCATCCCGAAATAAGACCAAGAATATCTCCTATTTTAGTACCTTTCTCTACCCCGTATTTTAACTGCAATTTTTTGTGCTCAAGGGACAAAAAATAAACTGGAAGTATTGCTATCTCGGCTAAAACACTGATCCAAAACCATAAGGACATTTGTGCATCTGTTATTGCTTAAAGTATCAGTTATTTATGTTTTTTCATTGAAAAAAACAAATATGTTTCATTTTTCCTAAAAAATGGAAATGATTGGCTTTATTGGGAGTTATTTGTAAAAAGGAAAAATTTTTATTCTATTTTGTCTATTTGAAAAAAATACTCATTTATGATCTCGATACTAAACTAACATGTAATCAAGTAGAGGAATTAGTATGTTTGCTTTTGATTTGCCTTTTCTTTTCCTTTGTGGAATATTCTTTGGATATTTAACAAAAAAGTCAAAAATTACTCAAAAAACCAACTGGATATTGGGGTTGAGTCTACTCTTTATTTTTCAAACAGGAGGAATAATGTTATGGTTTGAAGCTCTTCCTAACAGTAAAGAATTTATGATATTACCATTTAATTTATTGGGTATGACTATTGAAAATTTTGAACCATTTTTAGCAGCGATTCTATTCGGATTAGAGCCTTTATTGATATTTTTGGGTGAATTTCTGATGCTAAGAGAAAAATAGCTATGACGTTAAAACATTTACACCGTTTACAGACGTGAAATTCACCTTAAAATGAAACCTTGTCCGACTTTAGAGATTTTTTGCTTTCTAGCTAAACGAATGACATGTTTCGAAAGCATCTGCTTCTCAGCAATATACAAATATTCTTTCATGAAATTGTAATTTTTATAAATTATCCTCTTGCCAATTAATTCTTCAATTACTTTAGGTTTCACTTCCGAAAATTCGGAAAGTATGTTTTCCTCTCTCTGATAAATGATTTTTAGATACTCGCTAAGCTTCTCTTTAATCACGGTTTTTCCTATAAAAACACCTTTGTGACTAGAGACAGCATATTCTATTTTCATTCTCATCAATTCCTTAATCGATTTTTCAAATTCGTCGATATCTGAATCGATACATCCATACCACGGTCCTAACCCTGATAGATCAATATCCGCTAAGAAAATTAAACCACGTTCAGGTTCGTAATAGCAACAGTGGCCTGAAGAATGTCCAGGTGTGTGTAACACTTTTATCTTCAGATTATCAGAAATCCTCACTTCTTGATTATGAACTACTTCATTAATCTCAATCATGTTTTCAATTTTCATTGATACAAGGAGATCTTGAAAAATTTCTTC
>JAUUVJ010000096.1 GCA_030589605.1 Candidatus Hodarchaeota archaeon
AATTTCCAAATCATATTACTGATGCTCAAGCGGAGGATTATGCTGATAAATTATCCAAACAAACAATGGAGTCTGGGTTCCCAGTTAAATACATGCCTACGTCCGCTAAATCAGGTTTGAATGTTTCATCCGCTTTCGATATGTTAGGCAACGTTTATTTGGATTATATTGAATCACGAGCACCATAATTGTATTTTCCCTCCTCCTTTTTTTCCTTTGTTTTGATTTTTTTTACTCGCTATTCTAAACTTTTTAAGTTCAATTCAGCAAAATTAGGTATAATCAAGCATTCTAATTTTAAAATGAGTTTATACTAACTATTTATTTTTTGTTTGAATAAAGAAGAAAAAGAAAGGAAAGAAATATTTTTAAAATATAATATCATCAATAGATCTTATTATTTTTGCTCCAAGAATCATAGGGATGGTTGTTTGTCCCATTAATAACAAAATATAGCGTTCTTTTACGTAACCAGCATAACCTTTCGTCAAATAAGAAATCGTATCAACTTCTGACTCATCCATTGCAAACCAAATTGCTATTCTTTTTTTCTTGAATAATCCTCCCTTTTCAGCCATTATATCAACTGGACTTGCTTCAGATTCAATTGCTCGAACATTTTCTTTTATTTTAAATCCTGCTTCTTTAAATCGTGCGAATAATGCTGTTTTGAGAATATTTGCTTTTATTTCTCCAGCTTTTCTTAGGTATTTTTCACTTTCGAATTGTTGTCCTAGACGATCAAAAGAGCTAGATAATTTTCTATACACTCTGAATAAAATATCATCTGGAGAAGTTTCTGTCATTGATTCGTAAGTTTCTAATTGAGTCATTGACATTAATAAATGACTTAATGCTTCTTGATCCTTTTGTTGTAATATTTTTGTGTCACCTAGACCTTCTTGAATCTCAGCTTCTAATGTTAACTTATCAGTTTGAGAGAGATCGTCTGGTGGTTGAGTTTGAAGACTATTGAGAGCATTATTGAGAATTTCAGCAGCTTTTTCGCTATTTTTCTGGAGAATCAGTGTTTTTGCTTCTTTTAAAGCTTGACTTAAATCCATAATTCATTCCTTCAATGATTAATAGATTTTAATGTTATATTATTGGTTTTGTTTTTATATACTATGTTTTATATGCTGGTCTTTCATGTTTTTGGTATATATTAAATTTTTTATTTTTGTTCTCTGATTAGCAAAAAAGCTGAATTCGGTCTAAATTATAAATCCCAACTATCTACAACTTTATTGTATATTTAATAATATTTAATGTAGATACTAGGTTTAAAAAAAAGAGAAAGATTTGTGATTTTGTAGGCTAGAGACTATTTCTACCTATCAAGTGAGAAAATTAATGTGAAATTATTCTTGAAATCTTCGTTAAATAATCCTCAACACTCGACTTAGGCTTTAATGAAACCATTAAAATACGATCAGCATCTAACGAGTAAAGGAGGATCATATTGCTTTTTCCTGTGACTGCAATTGATTGCATTTGATTTGACTGTGTAGTGTCACCTAAAATACGAGTTGGTAAACTAAGAGCCGAGGCAACAGCAGCCAATTGTGCTGCATCAACATCTAAACTAGAAAGAAGATCACTTAGCGGAATACCTGCTGTTGACAGTACTAGTATTGCTGTAGCTTCGGGAATAGCTCTTTGTAATTTTTCGATTAGACTATCTTCAATATCTAACGTCTTTACTATCGCGTTAATTCGCTCTGCTGCATCTCTCAAATTTTTAGATATTGTTTCTAGTGGAGGTCTTTTTTCAAAGGATGTTTTCGGAAGATTAATAGTTGTAATTAATACTGTATCAGTAGATTTTGTAGCTACAATTATAGATCGTTCTTGGAATACAACGTATTCACATACTCCATCCATATAAGTAGTTTCCAAAAAATTATTAGATATTGCTAAAGCACTAGATACAGCTGCTGGTACAATATATAAATCATCGTTTGGTTCTTTTTCACGACTTTTCCCATATATTGGTGATCCATCGACTGTAGAAACAATAATTTGTGAAATATTCTGATCGTTAAACAGTTCTTCAACTATTTTTGTAAGCGCAGGGATTTTTTTCAACAACTACCACCTTTTTATGCGTTAATAAAGGGTCATAATAACTGATTCTTCTATACATTTTTATTTCAAAATCAAGTTATTTGTATATTAAAAAACTAAGGAGTATAAAAAGAAATCTTAATCAAAAATTATAGAACTTAAATCTTCATTAGAGAAAACTAATACTTTGAAAAAAGGAAAACTAATTGCAAAATAAAAAAAATCGTCGCTGAGAGTTCCCCAGAGACGTTAAACGCTTGTGGATGGTTAGTAAGGCCTTGTATTCCTGGGTATGACTCAATGAATCAGGAATGAGTTGTTTTTATTATGTGTAATAAAAACCTAAATCTCACGGAACGGTTAAAGATTTATGAAATTTAAAAAGATGGCCTTTTATGAAGATTAAGTCCTATTTTAATAAAACCTTGATATTACACATAAAATAAGAGAAAATAGTAGGAATCTTCTGAATTGAAGCTGAACAATAAAAAGAAGGAATAGGAAGAAAATTTAGATGGGTTATCTATTTTCCTAGGTTTCTTCAGTCATTTCCTGTTTTGAATCCTTTGCACTACCTAATAAGGTCCCAGTATATGACCCTTTTTTATAAATGTTTAAACCTTTGTCGGTTTTTTCCACAGCTTTCATTGCATCAGTTTCCATTTCGAGCATTGCTCTAATTACATCTACATTTTCTGGAATAGGAATCGATTCCATATGTACATCGATTATCAAATAGAGATTACCTCGTGAATCAAGATTGAGAGGTTCCTCCCAAATAAAAACTTCAGGCCTATCGTAACGAGGTCTACCTAAGTCTCTATAGTATTCAACAAGCTGAGCTGAATCGAAAAGACCTTGTTTTCCAGGTTCAATTAGAATTCTAGGCGTTCTTTTGAACAAACTCACGACATCTTCTTTCGAAGGTTTTTGATTCAATGTGATTTTCATCATATGTACATGTGATAAGGTCCAACTACCTGCTATTGCTAATGAATGAATTTTATCTTCTAATTGAGGTATTATAGTTACCAAATCAGGACCATGATGAGATACGCCTAATACTGGAGTTATTGCATTGATTGGACCACGATTTGTACGTGAAGGGTCACCTGCTCTTCGTGCTAGCGCTATAAAAGCTTCTGAAACACCATACTCTTGTGCAAGAGTAGATATAACTCTTGTAAGAGCAGTGGTATTACAAGAAACCACCCTTGTCTGATCAACACCAATATGAGTCGAGTAATTTCCGAAAGTGCTGAAGCTCCGTCCTGTTAAAGAATGCTTCTCTCCGCCCTGAACAATGATTTTTAAATTTGATTCTTTATATAGCGGAAAATTCTTTGCTGGAACTCCTGATGGTGTACAATCTATTACAACGTCAATCTTTTTGACTAAATCATCAAGGTATCCTACAACGTCATAACCAGCTTCTCTCATGCTTGGTTCGAAATCTGGTACACTACAATAAATAGGGTACTTACGTTCTTTAGCTATTCGTAATCTGACATCAGAGATAATATCCGCAATGCCTACAAGAGTCATATCAGGCTGAGCTGCTACAGCATCTGCAACACGTTTTCCGATAATTCCATATCCTACAACTCCGACTTTTGCATTCTTTGTCATATTTTATTCACCCCTTTTTGTAGTTCTGTCAGAATCTTAGAACCTTTATCAGTTAAATAGAACATTCTTAACACATTTTGACCAGCGATTTCTACATTCGTTTGTCCTAAATAATCAAGTATTTTTCGGACAATAGCCATGTCATGAGCAATTAAATCCTTAGCTTCTAACCAACCAATGGATAATAGTGTCTTTTCAATCGTTAATTGCGTTTTTTCAATAATTTTCTTATACGGTACCCCCCGAATTCCTGCAATTGAATGGTAACCTCTGAAATATTCTGCTGGTTCTGCTAATGCTAAAATTACTTTTTTTTGATCACTATTTAATTCATCAATTATCATGATTTGTTTCTCCTCAATATTTGAGGAATAGGTGAACTATCTATCTTTAACCTTTTTATCCTGATCCCAATATCCTAAAACTTGTACTAAAAGCTTTGCCCACATATAAGACAGGGGTATTAGAATCAATAGTAATAAATAACTTTAATCTATAAAAAACTTCAATTAAGTGGTAAAACTCTTTCGTGATTATCAATAACCTTTGATTAAATATAGACTGAATAATGGTTCTTTTTACATTGAATCTTTTGCATTCTGCGTTAATGTGAACAGTCTGACTATCTTTTGTCCTGCTATTTCAACACTTGTTCTTCCTAAATAATCAAC
This sequence comes from Candidatus Hodarchaeota archaeon, assembly GCA_030589605.1. GTDB lineage: Archaea > Asgardarchaeota > Heimdallarchaeia > Hodarchaeales > Hodarchaeaceae > Hodarchaeum. The sequence continues at coordinate 4,368 of JAUUVJ010000096.1, forward strand.
CATTTGTCTTTGAACAGCACACTGATGTGTAACAAGATCTTTTGCTTCCAAACTACCTAGAGATAATAGAGTTTTTTCAAGAGAAAGATTTGAAGCCTTCATGATTTCTTTGTAAGGGAGACCAATAATTCCGTCTTCACTCCTCACAATGTAATGAGATGGATTTTTCAGTGCATCAATAATTCGTCGTTGATCATCACTCAATTCAATCATTTGGATTTATTCCTGTTTTACTTATTGTAAATACCAAAAACCCTTCAATATTAGTAGAATATTTTTTAAAATATAAAATTATCTATAGAATAAGGAATAATGTCTAATCAACGACTGACCCCTATGAAGCATACATCCTTGCAGAAACTTCTTTTAGATTCATGATCCTCAATATCAAGAAGAAAAAAGGAAGATTTAGTTCAGTCAGCTCCATTTCATACAAAAACATTCTTATTTATACATTAATTTCTAATCATTATCGGAATTAATCTGAAGACTCATTAGTGATTGGTTTTTCGAAAGAATGATCTCTAAATTCCTTAAAAAAGAAAAACTAAGAGAAATATTATTTCCAAACTTATCAAAAGTCAAGCTCAAATTCTTTTTAACTGATTCTAGTTCAGTATAATCTCCTTAATAATCATTTATTACTCTAAAAAAGTTTAAATTAAGACAAAATCTTGTATTCGTGCTATTTTTAACTCCAATCCTTCTATAAGGTCATTAAGAATAAAGCGTTACTTTATATAAACAAATAATCTGAATATTCTCTGAATCAATAAACAAAGTATTACAGAAATATTTCCTTATTTCCAACTTAAGAGTCCCTCAAGTAGTTGGTAATGAATAATGCAAGGTCTACATCAAAAAGGCAGAGGAAAATTATTAGAGAGAGCGAGAAAATTCATATTTTCTACTGCTCTTCCTGATAGTGCTTCAAAATTATGTAGACTTAATTTTCGTTACGGTTTAGCAAAAATGCACTTAGTACAGGAACAATTAGGATTGGATCCTACGACTACATTTATAGCTGCTCCAGATTGTACAATTTCTCGTAATATACATCGCTGGAGAAACGGGATCGGATATGGAGGAAAAATTACTTGGGGAGATGGAAAAGAACCTCTAATTTTTATCGATACAATGCCAAATGCATGTGGTATGCTTGTAGGTTCATTGGACGAAATTCCTGATCCTATTGAATTAATTCAACGTGTTCATGACATGAATGAGAGGAGTGGAGAACTTAAGATTGATGGGATACCAATCCATTGGAATTATGGAACTGGAAATCATTTCATTAATGTTTTTGAAATTTTTCCGAACCCTGCTGTAAGCGATTCATCTGATTTACCTCAATATGCATTTATTGTACACAGTTCCCCTGCAGAGCTAAAAAATGACAAGAATAACAGAAATTTGGGTATGTACTATCATGAAAGCGAAAACTTGCGTTTTATTTCAGAAACACTAGAGACACCTTTTGGAGACATTCACTATTTAGTTGGAGCGAACGCTTTAAACTATTACGATTTTTTTACGTGGGCCAAGAATTTTGGACGGAAACGGCGTCATCTTGCAAGTGAATTACTTTTTGGAAAGAATTTCAAAGTAGTGACTGATAAAATTCACCAAGGAATGACCCATATGAATGAGATTGCATTAGGCTGCCATGTGTTTAACAATTCCGAAAAGCAATTCTTTCCTTTAACTCTTCGCGCAGATTTACCTTGTTACCTTATGAAGGGAGTTCCTAGTTTTACGGAAGAAGCAATGGAAACGTTAAATTTTACTGGACGTAGTACTAAATACGGTCTTGAAGAGCGATTAAAGAAAGCCAATATTTTACCTCATGGAGGTGGATATACTTTTCCACACATTATTTCTGTTCCTGAGATTTTTGAAACTGTTGAGAAAAGGAGATACTTTTCAGTCGATCTTGGAACTGGTATCGGAACAGTAATTTTTGAAACCCCCCGAGAACTTGAATTCGCGTATCGGGGAAGAAATGTCCTTGTACAAACTATCGATTTAGGTTTAGGCGAGATCGTTGCACGTATGGTTCCACATTTTGCATTAAAAATCTGAACAAAAAAATCAGAACAAAAAAATCTGAAATACTTGCTATTAATATTATCTAGAAGGATTAATTTTTTAAGCTCTTGTTTTTCATCATATTTGTATCTATTCTCGGATTTTTTGTAAGAATGAGTGTTTGGAGTATTTAAATTTGTCAAAGGTGTCTTCAGAAGTGACAAAAGAGAATAATAATAATTTTGGGTCATTTCTAGAGAAAACGGGAAAGTCTTTTCGATTTCGTTTGTTTTTATTCATTTTGTTAATTTATATTGCTGGTGCAACACTCGATGTTACTAATACTAATCCTGGATCAAGATTCATGTTAACGAAATCAATAGCTAAGTACGGAGAGTTTACAATTCATGAAGAGGATAGGTTAAGATACAGTTATCTGGACTTTTCAATATTGAATAGATTTAGAAATCCAAGTTTTGAAGAAGGTTTACTAGGAAATGCAACCAATTGGACGGAATTTGGTGAAAATAGTACCAGGAAAAATAATAGCAATCATACAGGCGATTATGGATTTCAGATTAGTACGAAAAATGGGTGGATAGAACAGGACATATCCGAAATAGAGATCTACAGTATATTTGAATATAAAGTTACCTTCTGGGCTAAGAAGTTGGATATTTTAGAAACTAATCTTAACATTACGGTTTTTTATGCAGATTCTACTAAAACCACTCATGATGTGCGGGTATTTTCTCAATTATTTCAGAAATATGAAGTTAATTTAGAAAATATTTCTTCTAATAAAGTAATCGATAAACTCCGTTTTCAGAATTCAAATTCTAGTACAGTTAATCTAGATGACTTTCATTTAGGCAGTATTTACTCTGATAAAGCACCAGGACTGGCATTGTTGACTGTACCGATTTATTGGTTCGGAGAAATTATAAGTATCAATTTATTTGGTATTGATCCTTCTGACCATTTTATGATTGATTATTTTGTTAAGATTTTAATTATTATAAGCATTTTAGCGTTAGGTGCTTTTACTATCATAAAATTCTACGACTTGCTAAGAATTCTTGGTATTTCTCACAGGAGTGCTAATTGGACAGCTCTTGTTCTTGCCTTTGGAAGCCTTTTCTATGTTTACATTGGTACTTTTTTCTCTCATTCAATCACGGCAAGTTTTATACTCTTAGCTATATATTTCAGTACTAAATATCGATTGAAAAAAGAAATATCGTCATTGTTATGGACATCTATCCTTTCTGGATTTGTTGTAGTTTGTGATTATATTTTATTATTCTTATTACCCTTTTTATTCTGTTATACCTTCATTCCATTTCCCTGGAAACTGAAAGATATAGGTGAGAATCTGAAGTATTTGGTAAAGCATTATTTCGCTGCATTCACCTTATATCTGATTCCAATCATTCTTTGTGGATTACTTGTAGCTTTTTATAATTTTATTTGCTTTAACGACCCTTTTAAGTCACCTTATGCTTATGCATGGTATTTCGCTGATAATCAACATTTTTCGGAATCAATGTTTAAGGGATTAGAAATTTTACTGGTTTCAAGACATCATGGTCTCTTCAATTTTATGCCAATAGTAATTATTACCATCATTGGACTAATTCCAATGTTTAAAAAAGCTCCTGCTTTAGCAAGCTTATGTACTTCATTGTCTTTGTTAATAATATTGTTATACAGCAAATATTTCCTAGCATCAGGAGGACTTTGTTATGGTCCACGTCAAATTGTATCGATTGTACCTCTTTTAATCATTCCATTAGGGTTTATTTTCGATTTAAAGGATGAAGGAAAAATATTATTAAAACTACAAGAATCTATAAGGCTTACCTCGATAACAATCATAAAAACTATTGCAATAATCCTTTCAGGATTATCCTTTTTAGCTAATTTTGCTGGAAGTTGGGTCGGAGTATATCCACCCTCGCAAGATATTATTGATCCTATTTGGGGTTCTTCTGATTATATTGGCCATGTTAAGGTATTATTTAGTTGGATAAATTTTTCTCTGAATACAAATGGATCAATTTCATTAGAAATTCTTCAGGGTACTACAGGGGGATTTAAGTTGGATATGATTTTCTTAACTTTACTTGTAGAACTTAAATGGCCAACTGCCTCAAGTTTGGCAATAGTGGAACCTTTAGCTTTCTTCGGAGTGTTATTTCTTGCGTTATTGATCAATCCATATTTTGACATTCTAAACTTAAGATGTACTTTATCCAAAAGAGTTCCAAATATACTCAATACTACAAAAAGAGATTATTACATTAAAATTTTAACAGTATTACAAGCAGCATTAGCAATTTTATTCATCTTATGGGGAGTAATTGAAGTAATCCGATTAATCTCGTCATCGACTTATGTATTTCTTTTCGATCTCACTTCAAACTTATTAATTTCTCTATTCAGTTTTTACGAAGCAGTATCCCATATCCCTGTTGTCAACTTTCTTATTTGGATAATTATCTTTTGTCTTACCTTTGTATTAAGATTGATCATACTTCGTAATTCATTTGATCTTGGTAACTGGTTTGTAAATATTGGGTTATTCATTTTAGTCACTAGTATTACTTGGATAGTCTTGGAACAGCTTGATCATGCACGGAGGAACAATTATCAAGACAATGAGAAAGTTTCAAATTTAACAGATTCTCAACACTTTAAACGATATCTGAATATTGGACAAATATTAGCTTTTATTTTTTTAATAACTTGTATCTGGTCGCTTTTCAGAAGTTTATTGTTTTCTGAATTAGGTTATGGAGGAGAATTAAATCCTTCCCTATTTACATATGTTACTTATTTTATTTTATTTTTAATTTTTATATTAACGTTTTCAATAACAGAAATTATATACATTGATAGAAATGAAAAGAAACAAAAACAAAAATCCATATCCATTGAATCAGAGAACATAATTACCCAAACAGAACACTCTTCTAAAGTTATTGAAATAAAATTAAAAATAGGTATTTCTCTTATGATTCTTTGTTTCTTAATAATTCATGTTGTAAATTCTTATATTGCTTCTAAAATCACTTTGGAAGATTTTTTTATTATTATACCGACTTTAGACTCGAGAGGAATTATTGATTGGTTTGTGGAAGTAGGAAACCCGGTTCCTGTTTATTTAACGATGGGAATTATATTAGTTATTATAATAACACTAGCTTTTATTTACGAATATTTATCTGAGATTGGAAAAGTACCAAGAACATTTACTAAATTTCCTAATGAATTGCAAAATACAATGAAGGAGAAATTCTTTGAAATTTCTGCTCTCCAATCAATATTTATATTTGGTATAGGGTTACTCACCTTTATTTTTCTATTAATTACAGTTTTATTTTCAGTACTATCGACAGTTCCGAATCCTATGTTTCTTGAGTTACACTTAGAGGAATGGATCATATGGTATTCGATATTCATTGTACTCATTGTAGGAATTATTTGGAGTATCAATTTAAATAAAGAATCAAACCATAATAAAATAGAATTAAGAGAAAAGGGCTGAACTGAATTCAAATATCTTATCGTTTATGTTAAATTAACCAATTATCCCAATCACAGAATTGCCAAAGCACTATGAAACTATAGATTATAAAAAGAAAGATTACTAGAATTATCATTTTATTAGATTTCAATTCATCAGCCAATATAACAGGGCCAAGGAAAATAGTTCCTATGTAACGGGGTGCACCCCAAGCATGAACTCCTGTGTATCCTGTATAAAATAAAACCTGACCAATGATAAGTAGAGAGATGCCTGGCTTTTTTATAATGGCAATCATTCCCAATCCAATGAAAAAAAACACAAAAAGATATTTTTCTAGTGCCCATTTAATATTACCAGATATGACCATCTCATATAGTCCTGCAAAAGGGTAAACAAATTTCGCTCCCCAATTTACAAAAGTGATTTCTGACAAAGACATTGGAGCAACTGCATTAGCGAATATTATCCATCCTAGTGGAATAATTCCAAAAATAAGAACCCAACTAAGACCAATATCAAGAAAATCGATAACTTTTTGGTAATTTTCCTTATTAGATTCAGAAATAGGGAATTTTTGAAAAAATGAGGTTTTTAAGGAGATAATGGAGGAATTTGAATTAAGATACGAACCTAATAACGTCATGAATTTGATTATTACTAATATAGGGAATACAGGGATAGCTAATAAGGATCCTAAGGCTAATTTTAACCCTTTCTTCTGAATTTTTCTTCCAAAGTAGATAGGAATATACAGGATAAATATGATTGCTCCTGGAAACCGTGCAAGTGTGGCTAGCGCTAGTGTTAAACCTGATAGAGGATAATTCTCCTTTTCAAAAAAGTACCAAGATAAAATAGCAAAAGTAATGAAGACAGACTCAGCATATGCAACTGTTGAAAAAACGAATACTGTGGGAAAAAAAGAGAAT
>JAUUVJ010000409.1 GCA_030589605.1 Candidatus Hodarchaeota archaeon
AATAAATAAGTCTTTAAAGATATTTTATCAATCATTTGAACGCATTGTAACTGTGCGATACTATAGAAGGTTCGACCCCGGGCTGTTTCGATGCTCTGCATTGGGATCGTGCTTCGAAGCTTCTCAGCATTAGCTAACATTGTTACAGCGTTACTTTCAGGAAATTCAAGATCAGCAAGGATACAGAAAAAATCGTATTTTTTTCCCTCTACCATCGCAGGGTAGCCTATTCTAACTTCTTCACTATCAGTTTTTAATTTCAATTGTATTGCAGAGCTTACTGCTCCTGATATTACTTCACCTAATATTATGTCCTTGTTATCTGTTTCTTTTTCTGGTACCATTCTTTTTCTCTCTAATTGTTTTGATGTTATTTATCGTGTTACTTCATCTAAGTGACGATGAAACGGATCTCTCTCCATGTGTTCATGAGATAATAGGTATTGGAAGATTTCTTCTTCATTGAACCCTAAATTTGAACCTGCTTCTATAAGAGCATGATTATAGATTTCTGGAACTCTTCTCAACAATACTGCAATATTATGTGCATCAACTAGCGGAAATGGATACCCTGGAAAGGAATCAACCATAGAATAATCTGCTAGATAGGAAAAAATTGCGTTAATGTCTACATTATTTTCAGGAACAATATCTACACGGAAGGTTTTTATAGGATTTTCATGAAGTTTAGCTAAGAATGTTTGGCCAAGAGATGGATAAACCTGTTTTCCGATCGGAATATCACGAATTTCAGTGTATAACATACGAGGGTTGTTTTGAGTCAACTTTTTTACTAAAGCTTCATCAGTAAGATTTGATTTAAGGCGTCTTGTAGTATTACGTTTGGAAACTCCAATTAATGTATTCTTATTAAGAATGCATGCTTCTCTCAAATTTTTGGCAGCATCCTCAATCTGTTTAACCTGCACTATAGTTAGTGCTCCATCCATAACAATCAATGAATCAGAAAATTCCAAAGCCATATCTTCAGCTAATTTATATTCTTCAAGCTCTCTTAATTGGCTCAAGATTCCACGAGCATTAGGGCCTTTCCCAAGAGCTTTCTTAATTTCCTGATGGAGAATTTTTACATCTGTATCATAGTTAAGCATTTCATCATTGGTTGGAGTAATTAAGACTGGAATATCTCTGGATGTATGATTTACTAGTTCATATAACGATTCAGACTTAGGATGATATTCGTATACTACTGCTGCAACACGAATAATCGCTATACGAGCATTAATATCAGGGTTATACCAAATCCAACGATTAGACCCATCAATTGCAATCATTTTCGGAGGATTAGCGCTATATGAGAATTCATGAAAAATTGGAGGGGGAATTTTTTCAGCTTGTTTAATAGCCTTTTCTTGGGCCCTCTGGATATGATTCAAGAATTTTTGAAATTGATCTTTCACATTGACTGCTCCTAACCAATAATACAGTTAAACCCTAATTTAAGCTCATCTAATTGTTTTGCTTTTAAGAGTATGTCTTTTTATCTTTTCACAACGCAAAGGTGAAAGTATTAATTGATTGTTTTTGGGAATAGAGGTATCAATTTAATTGTTTTGGTATTTCTGAAAGGTAAACTGAAAGTGATGGATTTTATTACTAGTTTTTGTGTTAAAATTAGATACCAATTTAATTACTGATAGTGAAAAGAAATTTAAGCGTTTCAACTGTTTTTATTTACAACTACGATAGTTAGTTCAAAATTAGAAGAGTCACTGTGTTCTTTAGTTGTTTATTAAGATTTTGAAAGTAAGATATGGAGAGTGTAAATCAATTAATATTCTGTTATTTGAGTAGTTATCTACAATTTAATTTTTATTCTGAAAATTTTCTTCGATTTTTGATGTAATATGACTGAAGATCATGAGCTCCAAGAGCTTGAAGCTCTATTCAAGAAAGGAAAAATACCTTTTGCCATAGATAAAAAGAATCACAAGAGATTCACCCAAAAACATTCGGTTTTTGCCCGAGCTCTGTGGGATGAAACTTTTAGCTCTTATAAAAGAGCCATTAATGAACGTGCTCCTGATAAAGTTGGAATGAAAGGTTATAGTCGACCTGGGTATGCTGCAGTTAAAGCAGCTTGGACATTCTACGATTGTTTTCCCGAAATCTTTTCTTGGAATAATATTAGGAAAGAATCTAAGCTTTCATTGACATCGATGGACATTACATTACCAAAATATAGATCAGAGGATAAAAAAGCTAATACTAGGCTTATTAAACGTATAGGACAAATATTTGGAGCCTGTGCAGTCGGAATAACTAAAATCGACACAGATCAATTATTTGTATATACACATAGTCGAACGGGAGAACCTTTAACTGTTCCTGAAAAGACTCGATATGCAATTATGATGTTGATAGAGATGGATTATGAAGGAATAGGAACGTCTCCAGCTCTTCCTGGAGGAATTGCTACAGGTAATGGATACTCTAGAATGGCTTTTGCAGTTGGATGTATGGGAGAATTTCTGCGTAATTTGGGTTTTAGTGCGCTTCCATCTGGAAATGATACTGCATTGTCGGTACCATTAGCTGTTCAGGCTGGACTTGGACAATTTGGACGAAATGGTCTTCTAATCACTCCAAAATATGGCCAAAGAGTGAGGATTTGCAAAGTATTCACTGATTTCCCTATGAAACTTGATGAGCCAATTGATTTTGGTGTAACTGAATTTTGTCGTGTATGTAAAAAATGTGCAAAGTATTGTCCTTCTCAATCAATACCATATGAAAAAGATCCAACTTGGGAAAGTCCTTATGATACCATCTCAAATAATTCTGGAACATATAAATGGTATGTTAATGTCGATACGTGTTACGCCTTTTGGATTCAAAATTCAGGTGATTGTTCGAATTGTATTCGGGTTTGTCCCTTTACAAAACCTCCTGGTTTAGCACATGATTTAGCTCGCTTTTTTATTAAGAATTTTAGATTTTTAGATCGAATGTGGGTGAAACTTGACGATTTAATGGCTAAAATTCCATTATGGAAATATGGAAAGAGGAAAGATCCTACGAAATTTTGGAAATCAAATAAGTATTTAGAGAAAAAATCAATAAAATAGAGGGAAAAGACAGATTTTTTTGGATATAGATCCAATTAAAGTCATCACTCTAATTTCTAGACTTAATGTATTCTATTCATCATAGTTTAAGTTTTGAAATGTTTTTATTAAGGAAGAATTCTAGCTTTTACTGAATATATTTTCTGTTGGTTAAACTAAAATGAACTTATCTGAAATCCATAGGATTATGAACTAATTTTAAGGATCAAGGTGTAATCTATTTGAGTGAAGAAGAAATCAGAAATATGAAACTGAGAATAATTGAACTGACGAATTCAATCAATGCGTATCAACAGGAGAATTCAAATCTTCAAGGGAGGGTAAGTGAGCTTTATAATTGGACTCAACAAGCTCAAGTAGCTTTTCAAGAAAAAGAGCAACAAATTCAAGGATTAGAAGCTGAAATTCAACTATACCGTCAGATGGAAACACAAAGGAAACAAAATCGAGGAGAGGTAACAATAGAACAACTCTACGAGCAGGTACAACAACTAGAGATGAGAAATCGTGAACTTGAGGAAAGATCTACCAAATATTCTGAAGTTATTGAAAGTACTTATTTGTCTTCAACCACGGATCACAAAATATTGACCAATATAGAAAATATAATACGAAATGAAAAAGATCCACAAAAAATGCTTCTAATTGAAATGAAAAAAAATCCATCAACCAGTTATAATGAATTAGCACGATTAACAGGATTACGAGAACAACAAGTAAAGATAGCTGCAGATAAATTAAGACGAAAAGGATTGATAAAAGAATTTGGATCAGGAAAAGGAATTGTTTTTACTAAATCGG
>JAUUVJ010000016.1 GCA_030589605.1 Candidatus Hodarchaeota archaeon
CAGAAATGGGTAATTTCACAGCAAAAATTGGAATTCGAGAACTTTCAGCGACATCAACTTCATATTTCACCCATCTCCGTGAATGAGTGTTTTTTCCAAGAAGAAGAATTAAAACGTCAGCTTTTTGGATTAAAGGTCGTAAATGCCGTTTAATCTCACTTTCTGACGCACCTTCTAAATTTTTTCTCTCTCTTAAGGTAATTCCACTAATTGGATTGTTTGGATTTCCTAACATACCTAAAAAACCATGTAAGTGATTGTAATCTTCACTCGAAAAAGATGGATAAATCTTGGCCATTTATATTCCTCCTTGATCACTTCAATAAAGATATTGAAGTCATAAAAAGTTCCTTATATAAAAGGAATACCTCTATATATTTTTGTTATCAGTAGCTATAATTGTCATAATAAAAAACAATTTTAAAATTATATAACTTGAATTCTCACTAAATTATTATAATATTGAATTATGTCCATCTCTTTTTTGTATTCAATGAATTAGGAAGAACTAAGCATTATTATTTGAAATCATTACGTTAAAATATTTTAATATTTCTAATATGGTGTAAAAAGTTTTAATATTTGATATATTGTAATTAAAATGTTGAGAAAAGGATGACTAGACACGTTTTTTTCGCGTTTAAATGGGATCCTGATGTTTGGAGAGTGAATTCTATCAGAAATCAGACCAATCTTCTTGGCTCTACTTATACTGGCTATTGGGATGACTCTCTTAACGAACGTTCTAGAGCTAGGAATGAACAGTATATAAAGCAAAAAATACGTAATGCGTTGATAGGAACTTCTGTAACCGTTGTTTTGGTAACATATAGGACAATTGAAAGTGATTTAGTTAAGTATGAATACAAAAAGAGTATTGACAATAAAAATAAAATTCTTCAATTAAATGTCTCTCAAATGAAAGATATGGATGGTAATACATCCCAGTTCAATGGATGGCTTCCATATATAGATCAAGGTTTAACTGCCACATGGTCTCCACAATGTCCACTTGGAAAATGGATAGAAGAGACATATTATAAGGGTTAATCCACGAAATTCCTATTATCATCCCGATGATAAAGGTTTGTCAACCTCAAAAAAACTAAAAAAATGATCATAACAAAGAGAAAAAAATGTTATGTCGTCAAACCAGCCTTCATTAACCAAAAAGCATTATGTTCTTATATACTACTCTACTTGATTTGAAACATAGAAATTCAGAACATATATCCCAAGAATAACCAACATCAGAATGCTCCTTTTTAAAAAATTCCTCTAATAAAACCGGTTTAATGTGAGAATATTGTCCTATAGAAAGAAAATAAGTCAGATTTCAGAAAATCCAGGGATTTACATTTTTTACGGCTTCGATGACACTCCACTATATGTTGGAAAATCAGGAAATCTAAAAAACAGACTTGGCCAACACTTTATTAGATTTGATTCAAGTATAATTGCTGATAGGACACTAGATCCGTATGAAGTCGCTTATATTCGTTATTGGGTATTTAAAGATTCAAATGAGATAAGTAAGATTGAACATGCTGTTATCTTTAAATATCAACCAAAATTTAACTTGAGCACTTCTGACCTAAAAAGAAAGTCTTTACAGCCTAATATTAACATCCCCAGAGAGGAAGAATCAACATTGATAGATTTAGACCTTCCTGAAAGCAAACGTGGGGAACCATTATTAAGAATCAAAAACAAATCTCATTTGATTAATGAAATGGCAAGGAAATTCGAACTATCTGGAGTAACAAAAAAAGCAAAGTTATCTTTGATTAAACATTGCGAAGAACTTCTAAGTATTGCTGAAAAAATTTAGGAAACAAATAGATGATGTCGTAAAAGGCTGGATTAACACCATTTTCTCTTTTTCAAATTTGATTGAAATATATATATAATTAGAGCTAATATCTTGTCAAAATAGGTAGTTTTTTTCATCTTTTTAAGCTGGATAAAAATTTAGTTCCTAGCTAGTTTTATATATCTTTGAAAACTTAATTTAAAAACATAATAATTAGAAACTTTTTTAGGAGAGGCAGTAATGAAGATCCTACACACAGCGGATTTACACTTACAAGAAAAAAATCCAGAAACAATAAAAACATTAGAATTGATTCTTACTCTAGCAAAAAATCAAAATGTAGATCTCATAACTATAGCTGGAGACTTATTTGACTCCCCGCAAGACGCGGAGAATTTAAGAACTAGAATTAGGCGGTTATTTAGTAATTTAGATTTTCCTATTATTGCTATTCCTGGTAACCATGATGAGCGAGTTTTTAAGGGTAATCTAGATTTTGGAACTAATTTTTATGCTTTAATAAACAAACCCGTTGAATGTTACACCCTAGATATTGATAAAAAGGTTAATATTGTTGGAGTTCCTTTTATATCACGTATTTCTGATGAATTACTTATAGAACTTGCAAAGAATAGAAAAACAGACGCATTAAATATTCTTCTCCTGCATTGCACATTAGATATTAGTTTTTCAAAAGATGATTTTGGAGAACAGGAAAAAGAATATTTTGAAATAGATAAATCTACATTAAAAGCTCTTAATTATGATTTTATTCTCGCAGGACATTTTCATACAAAATTTGATCGAAGAGAACTAAGTTCTAATTGCACCTTTGTATATCCCGGTTCTCCATTATCAATTACTTGGAAAGAAATCGGTGAGCGTACAGTTGCACTCTTAGATACGAGTACTCGTAGCCTTGGTTCCATCATACTCGAAGGATCATTTTACCGTGATATTTTAAACGTGAAAGTATTTCCAGATGAGGAATCAAATATTTTCAGAAAAATGGAAGAGTGGGTAAATAGAATTGAATCAGATAATGGAGAGTTCAAAATTATAATTAATGGATATGGAAAAATGGATGAAATTTCATTTAGTGAACGACTTGAAAAAATACGAGAAAAGATTGAAATTGAAAACAACTATATCGATGTCACAAAAATTCTCGAACATCCATTATATCAGCGGTTTCAAGAGGAAATCCAACAGAGCGAATCAAAAATCGAAAAAGAGTCTCTAGAACGAGTAATAATACAAGCTATGAGAGATGTAACCCGGAGAGAGGATTAATGGAAATCAAATCACTCAATATACTAAAGTATGGCCCACTTAAGTCTATTAATCTTACGTTTCAAAATGGGTTGAACGTTATTTATGGTCCTAATGGTTCAGGAAAGACTCTTATCTTAGAAGCCTTACAAAAATTCTTTATGGGGAGGAAAAAAGCCAAAAAGGTTTCTCAAGAAATAATAGAAGATTACCCAATTGGTGAACTAGTTATCTATGATGATGAGAACAAAATTTCTTTTGATGGCAAACAAACTATTGAATCCTGTTCCGAAATCCTCTGTGATGACTTAGATAATATATTTATTATTAAAGATGGTATGTGTGAGATTACAGATGAACAAGAATTTTATCATGATATTATCCCACGACTAATTGGTCTTGATTTAGATGAAATAGAAATCATAAAAGAAAATTTGCTCTTACAAGGAAGAATGACATCTCCAAGCAAACTTTCAGATAATAAAAAACTCAATAAACCAAAGACTCAGTTAACTAAAGCTAAGACCTTAATTTCAGATATTGAGGATTTTCTGAAAAATGACTTAATACAGTCTGGAATAGGATTTTTGGTCGAGATATCACAGTTAAAGCAACAAAAAGATGAAATCATTCATCAGATTGAGATATTTGAAGAAGTAAAGAAAATTAGGGAAATTAAGAATTTAGAAAATCATCTTGAAATTGTTATTAATAGCTCAGAAAAAGTAAAGGAATTAGAGAAGCCAGAGTTCAGTGAATTAGAAGGAAAGTGCAATAATTTCCTTTTAGACTTGAAAACAATCCAAGATTACCAATCAGAATTAATAACGTGGAGAAATTATTCTTTCATATTTTTTATTCTGTCTTTGATTCCTGTGCTTACTGCTATTCTTAATCCTGATTTATTGCTTCTTGGATTTATCTCAATTTTTGGCTTTCTTGGTATTGTATGGTGCGTTATTGGAGTAATTAATACAAAGAATAAAATAACTGCTAGAAAAAACTTGAAAAGAGAGATTTTCTATAGTGCAAAGAATTTAATGATACCACATGACAATATCGATAGTATCACAGAATATTTATCTAACAATCGGAGAAAAATTGATTCTTTAAGCACTGAATTACTACTATCAAAAGGTGTATTAAAAGATTCAGAGTTATTCAAAGGAATTCAGGTTGAAGAAATTAATTATTTAAATCTCCAACAAATCTTAAACCAAGAAAAAAACAAAGTAGATATGACCATATCCTTAGATTTTAATGAGGATGAGTTTATAGCTCTAAAAAAGACTTTAAAAACTACAGAAGATAATATAGAAAAGTTAAGAGTGGAAAAAGAAGCATTCGATAAGAATTTACACACAATTGTAACAAACTGTTCAAAAATTCCTTTCGATTTTGAGGACATTTTAGGGGAAGTATTTGAATGGGAGATAGCAAATATTGAATCCTTAGAACTATACTTAGAATGGTTGAAAGAACTAGTTGCTGTAATGGAAAAAGATATGGAAATAAATACCGAAGCTTATCATATCTTTGATAAAATTTATGAAAAAGAAACTCAGAAAATCGCAGAATTTTTAAACACTGATACAAAGATATCAGAATTTATAAATAGAATAACAAATGGGATGTTTAAAGAAGTAAAATATGATCCTAATGAAGGAAGTTTCATCCTCGTTCGTGAGAGTGATATTAAACAAAATTTAGACCAAATTAGCCATGGAGAATTATCTCAACTTTATTTTGCAGTTCGTTTAGCCTTAAGCAAAAAATGTTTAGACAAAGGATTCATTCTTATGGAAAATCCATTTTTGACATCAGATGAGGAGAGATTTGAAGAACAACTGAAATTAGTAAAAAACTTTGTAGAAACAGGATGGCAAATCATAATATTAGTAACAAAAAAGGTTTCTGAGGAGAAATTAATTGAAAGTGGAGGAACATTGATTCATCAACTAGTAAGAATCATTTAGAACCAAATTGATCTTACATAAGAATATCTCATTTGTGACTATTCTTATTTGGTATTAAAAAGCCAGAATAGTATATTAATTGTTAAAATTTTGGATTAAATGATAATGCAAATTTCAGTAAACAAAATAGGAAGCAAAATTAATTGCAGATTTATTTCGCTCACCCAATGACAACATATTTTTCTAAGCAGGCTCACGAGGCTCTAGATGCCATCGAAGTCAAATTTCCAGATGCTAAGCTCATCAACCCTGCAAAACATAGATCACAAGAAATGAAATATTACTTTAATCTAATCCAATCAGCAGACCTGATCATTTTCATGACAAATCCGCATTTATTAATTGGAAAAGGTGTATTCGATGAAATTCAACTTGCCAAAAAACTTAAAAAGGAAATTTATTTCTATAATCCTCTCAAAAAGCACTTTTGTTCTCAGTTTTCTATGAAGAGGACGTTAGAGTCTGAAAGGGATTGGAACAACTACGCGAGGGTCAAGGAAGTGAGTTTTAGTGAATAATAATGAAGTTATTGTAATAGATACAGAAACAACAAGTAAATTTAAGGAAAAGGCTCTAATAGTTGAGATTGCTGCAATAAAACTGGATTGTAATAGTTTTAAGTATCAAATTTTGTACAATAGTCTGTGTAATCCTAATTTAACAAAGGAAAAGCTTGAACAAACCTGGATATGTCAAAATGGATATATTAAATCCGAGGAAATTCTTAAAGCTAAACCTGATTCAATAATTGCAAAGGAACTTCGTTCTACTCTCCATAATTATCAATGGACGACTTTTAATCTTGAATATGATGGAGCAATATTAGCACGAAATCCCTGGAATATTAGTAAAAATAAAAGTAAATGCATTATGAAGGCTGCAAAACCTGTCTGTGGTATTCCTCATCATTATTATGGGATAAAATTTCCATCCCTGAACGAAGCTAACAAAAAATTACTCAACCGATCTCAACCAGAGACTCACCGTGCTTTATCCGATGCTACTATTGCCACAGAAGTTCTGATCTATCTCATTGAGAATGGTCATTATGAATGGAAATGAAGTCATTTAATTGACATTCTAAAGAGAGGTGAGATAATTAGTATTTCATCATCTTGGGAATAATATCTTATTTAACTCCTTAATCTTTCTTCTTATGGTAAACAATACACAGAGTCGAATAAGTATGACAAAACATCATTGAAAAAAGTTTGGAAGCAGAAATAAATATTGATTTTGGTGATATCAAGATTTTTGTATGATAAGAGAGCCAAATCTTGCTGAAGCTGCTGTCAATCAAAGATTAATTGGTCATTTATGTGTATTTAATTTTCATCAAGATGATAAAGAGCATTATGCTCTTAGTCAATTCACGGAAATAACAATGAAAAATACTTGGTCTGAGGATCCAACCATTCGCGGGCTTATTCGGCAAAAAGGAACAATTGAACCAATTTCTGAGAGGCAGGATATCCATTTGGCCCAGATGACTGTTAGTTCAGTCTTTTCAGAGGTATCTAATAAAATTGAACAAAGTATTCTAGGTATGATTCCTTCAACTGGTACGAATGTAAAATTATTTAATGAAGATATTATGAATTCACTTTTTTCCGAGTATAAAGATGAATTATTCTATCTCGGTAAAGCTTATGGAACCGAAATTAAGCTACCTATGTGGTTTAAACATTTTGGAACAGGAAAAAACGGTGCGAATGAGGCTTATCATTGAGGAGTCTTTGGGAAAACAGGTTCAGGAAAATCAATTTTATCTTTGATGATGATGCTAGCTTATGCTAAACATGAACAAATGTGCATTTTTGTGCTTGATCCTCAAGGAGAATTTTCAAAGAAAATAAGAGAAAGTCCAAGGCTACAGGAATTGTTGAAAAAAGATCTAAAGAAAGAAATCAAACTTGCTAATCTTCATAATCTAGTTTTAAGTGGGTGGGATCTTTTTAAGAAAATCTTAATTCATGCTGGTTTTTTCAAAGAGCTGGGAATTCATCATGAAACAAATCAACAACAAGCCGCAAATGAATTAGTTAGAATAATACAAAGAACTGATATAGGACAAAAAAAAGCAAAACCTTGGGACGCGTATAATGAAGGCGTTTTCGAGAATATTTGGCATAATCTCCCAAGAGATGAGATCTTAGCACGCATTTATTCCTCCCAAGATTTGAGAAATAGAGTGAAAAGCTCCTTTAATGATGATGAAAAGCCTCGAATAAGAGACCTTTGGATCAAAGTGGCTAATTTGTTTAAATATCATGAAAAATCAGAATCTATTGTCATAAATCAGTTAGTTGAAGAGATCGAACAAGAAAAGGGGAAAATTATCTTAATTGATCTTTCAGAGGTTAATATCCCTCAAGAATTATTCTGGAATGATACGATAAAATTCATTGTCATTGGAGAAGTTATAAAGAGATTAAAAATGCAAGCAGAAGATTCTTTTAAGAAAGATAGATTGATAAACGCACTTGTTGTTGTCGATGAAGCCCATAGACTGGCTCCAAGGGAGAGATCTCCTATTGATGATTTGGAATTATTGAAAGCAATGTTCATTGATGGAGTTCGTACAACTAGAAAATATTGTTTAGGATGGATGTTTATTAGCCAAACACTTTCAAGTCTTGACAAGCGAATTGTTGAACAAATCCGAAGTTATTTATTTGGGTTTGGTTTGAGTTGGGGAATTGAACGTCAGGCATTGTTAGAAATAATCGGAGGACAAAATGAAGCTCTTAGGTTGTATCAAATGTTTCAAGATCCTCATAGTTCTCTAGGGAGGAAAGAATTCCCTTTTATGACAATTGGCCCAATTTCGCCTTTATCTTTTTCTGGTACACCTCTATTTTTCAATGCTTTTAACTTTCCAACTGAATTTTTACAGGTAAATTTCAAGAAAAAAGCTTAATATAGGTTCGAAGAAATAAATAATGTAGTTATCATGTTAAAATCCCTTTGAAAAAACGAAAGTTTAGAAGGATAGATATTTATATATGATAATGAAGGTATTAATGGTTCTTGAGATTTAAGTCCAAATAAAAAGTTCTGAAACATTTATTTGATCATAAATAGAACCCAGAGGGATATTGGAATGTAATTTTATTCAAATTTTGTTAAAATAAATTAAAAAATTTCAAAAATACCGTGATATTAATTTAATATTAATAATCGTGATAAATCATTATTCTAAATCTGAAATATTGTAACTTTATCGTTATTAAATAAAATGCAGCAAGAACGAACACAGTAATGTATTATACTGATCTCCTTATATCGAATAATAATTAAAATTAATTTAGAAGACAAATTTAACAGAGAATTTAGAAAACGGGGTTAATCATGCCAAGTACATATCCACAGCCTTTAAATAAGATTATGGGTGAGGAAGTATCAAAAAATGTATTTAAAGTTCCTTTAGCTGTTTCTAGCTATGTTTCTGATCTTTCTCTTAATCGAAATGAAATTCAGGATATAAATGAATTCATATCCAATAGGTTTATTGATGGAAACTTGAACAGCATAACAATTGAGGAAATTACTAGAAGAACTACAAGTGTTAGAACAGAATATAATAGTAATTTTGATATAAACATAAAATTTGTATCTGAAGCAGATGAATCACAACTTCTAGAGTTGCTAAATAGAATACAGGTAATTTTATATCGTGAAAGAAAAATACGATTTAAATTCCCATTGAAATCAAGATTAAGCGAATTATTATTATTTGAAGATGAACATTTTACAATTGATCCTCAAATTAAGGAAGAAGTGTTCTTTCTAATACAAAACTATATTTCAAAACCAAAATTTATTTTAAATTCGACTGAGCGCTTTTTAGATGCATATCGGATTCTGGAATGTTATTACAAGAGAATATGGCAATCATATTGCAAAATATTGGATTCTGGAATAAATATATGTAATAAAATATACGACGGTAGTGCATCTGAATTGCATAAATTGTATCTCATCACAAATCTTTGCTTGGGTAATATAGATGCAATCATTTCCAAAATAAAGCATTATCAAACTCGAGAAAGCTTAAAAGATTATAAATCATCTTCAGGTTTTTCTGTAGACCTGATTAAAACGACAAATTTGAAGGAACTATGTAAGAGCATGACAATACGTTGGTATACTTTGAGATGTTCTTTAGTTCATTCTGATCCAATAGGATGGGTTGATAGAGGTAAATATAAAGCGATCCCACTTTTCTTACCTAATTTTGATGATCTGATATTTTTTGATCAAGAAGTTCAACTTATTGAATATTTTTCCTTCAAAATAATTTCAATGAATTTTCGCAATATTAAAAGCAGAATTAAACAACTCTTTAACTCAGGATTTCGAATTCCTTCGAGTAAAGATTTTTTTCTGAATGCGTGAAAGATGAGGTTTGAATTATGACACACAAAATATCATTTATTAATTATAAGGGTGGAGTGGCAAAAACTACAACAGCATACCATATTGCATGCGCACTCGCTGAAATCGATGAAGTTAATAAAGTTTTATTAGTAGATATCGATCCGCAAATGAACTGTACCCTTCTTTGTGGGGCACCTGAAAGATGGGAAGAGCGAAATAAGGAAAATAAAACTCTATATAACCTCTTTGATTCTCATATTCGAAACGAAGAATTCAATGAGGATATTATATGGGAGAGTCCAATTCAAAAAGCTGGTAATATCATATTAGATAAATTAGATATTATTCCTGGTAATAATATGTTACTAGAAATTGATATGCAATTAGCAGAGCTCATCCGATCTACTACAATTCCTAGAGAATTGGCCGAATCCCATATTAGGATTCGAACCATTCTAAATAGCTATATACGAACAATTGAAGATAATTATGATTACATTTTCTTTGATTGTCCTCCAAATCTGTATTACTTGACACAAAATGCTCTGACTGCATCTGATTGGTATATTATTCCTACTATCCCAGATTTCTTATCGACAGTTGGATTAACAATGTTATTAGGAATTATAGAGAGGTTGAGTGAAGAGTTTCGTCGAAATGTTGCATCTTGTTCAGCAGGGGATAGAGGTGCTTTTGCAGAACTTAAAGGACTGATTTTCTGTAGAGCAAGAAAAGGAAGCCATGGATTATTAAATTTACATAAAAGTATAATTCAAACGGTTAGCAATAAATTTTCAGACAGATACATTTTTAATTCCATGACTACAGAAGCAATTGGTTTTAGTGAAGCTTCAAGGGAAAGTCTACCTGTTTGGTTATCTAGAAGAAATTCAAAATTCCAAGAACTTGGTAATCAATATAGAGCAATTACACAGGAATTGATAAATTTATTTCAGGATGATGAAAATGAGTGAAAATTTTTTATCACAGTTATTGATATTTATAAGAAACCGGGATAAAGTACTTAATTTAATTGAAGATGAAGAAAAAAAATATATAGGAACGTTAGAATTCATAAGAAGTATACATGATGAAATTAAAGATATGAAAGATTATCCTAGATTAGAAAACGAAATATCTAACATTCTAAGTTTCATTAGACGAAAAAAGAGTACTGTTATGTCTATCAATGCTATAGATGTCGAAAGTAAAGAAAAAAACGAGATTATGGAATTCTTAAAACTATCAAATCGTGAAGCTGCCTCCAAAATGAATAAAAAATTCACAAAAAAAGAATTAATTTCATTTGCATCAAAGGAGAATTATAATATCCCTAAATCTCTCAGAAAAGCTGATTATATAAACCGAATTATACAAAGTATTAAAGAGGAGGCGAACAATACAAAGGGGAACGTTTTTTCAGATACAAAAAATAATCTAGTACTCCAACGTGAATTTAAATCAATTATTTCTTTAGATTCAGATAGAGCTATTAGTGAACTTCAGAAAAAAACTGTAAAAGATCTATACTTAATGGCTGAGGCTTCTGGACATGTATTTCCAAAAGGGATTAGTAAAAATGATATCATTCATAAGATACTTTCTCAAGCAAAGCTAAGTAACCAACTGGATATAATCAGTGCCAGTGTATCACCAACAAGTAAATTTATGAAGGATTTTGAAGATTTTTTTAAAATAATAACAAGAATGTCAAATAATAAAATTATTCTTTCCAGAGTTCCAAGGGATTCAAGGATTACAGTTGACTTTCAGATAATAATTAAAGATGTGATTACCCACTCGATCTGGGTAGAAGTAAAACTAAAAAACCAAAGTCATAAAGCGATGTCTACCTTAATAGATAACTCCAATTTGTTCCCATTTTTAATCATTCTTAACAACTCAGTCCCCGATAAATTAGTTTCTGATTTTCAGACAATGATTCCCAATAATGTAGCGATTTTTCAATTTAGGGATGAAAAAGATTTGAAAAGAGAGAGTGAGAGATTCTACAGTTTCATTAGGGAAAAATGGCGAAACTGGTTTAAGAATTTAGAAATTATGTAGTCAATCCAGTTAATCCTAATTGCTAAACAATTTTTAAATTTCAATTGAGTTGGACATTTTTTATAAAATGCGAGATATTGAAATATAATTAGAAATATAATTAGAAATATAATTAGAAATATAATTAGAAATATAATTAGAAATATAATTAGAAATATAATTAGAAATATAATTAGTTTGTAGTAGAAATTATTATATTATGAATAAATCAATTAGAGCTTATTCCGTAATCTCATAAAAATATTCATCAAAGGCTGGATTAGCACCTCTAACTTTTTATCTTATTTCTCATCTCTTGAGAATATAACTTTCTTAGAAAAAGACGGAGAAGACTTAAGGCTGCATGATACTCTTCATGGACATATTGATTAAATGAGATTACAAGTTCTTTCACTTGTGACGATTCAATATCTTCTTTCATTAATTGTAATATTATTTTTCGAGTGTTTTCACCATTGAGGCGTTCGTTATTGGTAATCGTTTGTAATTTTACATCCATTTGATAAGCATACAACTGAGCTGGAATAGCTAAATCAAGTGCGCGGGATATTTGAATAACATGTAGAGGATTAAAATATTTTAAAGATAAATCTGGTTCTTCTTCCAAGAAATTAGCTTTATACTGAGCATATTTATTTGCTAAAAGTTGTAAATCTGCTAGAACGACAAAACCAAATGGTATTAGTCTATTTCTTTTTTTCACCTGTCCAAAAAAGTTTTTCCATACTGGAAAAAAAAGCTTTAGTAATTCCAATTCACTTTTATCTCGTGAACATTTTAATACCTTTAGTATGGGGTTTCTTCCTTTCTTAATCTTATCAAGCTTGAATATTGAGTACTGAATACTATATAATGTAACATTGTCAGCAGCAAATCGGTCAGTAACCATTGATTTATTAATTAAATCATGTCGTAAATATTCTGTATCAATATAACAAAACTTTAGCGGATAAAATGGAAATGGTAATTCCAACACCTCTTAAATCATTCACTTTTTTTTTCTAGTTTTTGTATTAAATAAGCTAGAATTCTTTGGGATTCCAGTTAGCGGATATACACAATTTAGAATTCCATTAAATTTAGAAAATTCTGCAATGGTTGTTAAAACTGCATATGTTCTTAATATTGTTCCTTTTCCTTCATGTACACTTGATCGCATCCCTCCATTAGGTGCTTGACATCCCGCTAAATAATTTTCAAGAGAGATCGTATATTTTTCAATGTCAGATAATAACATCCGTAATGAAAGACATGCGCAATAATTATCCCAGACTCCTGGATGATGATTTTTGGCAACCCTGAAACCATCTCCAGCCCAACACCCTTGAAGATAATTTAAAATTTTTTCTTTATCATTATTCAGGGATTTTCCAATTAATAATTGAACTGCAACTGCGTTGTAGGTCGATTGAATATCTGGTTTTCGAAATAGCTGATCACAATAGCCTCCTGAATTATGTTGACATTTGTCGATATATTCTAATACAGTGCTTGGTGGCGTTTCATCACACGTAACGAGTCCTATAACAGCCTCATACACATGTCGTAAGGTATATCGTGCTTTCGGTTTACGCAAAAATGCTTTTATTCTACTGTCATAACATTTAAAGAGAATTTTCGAAATGTCTTTTTTCAAACCATTAGTCAAATGACCATTCATTTGAGACAGCAAAGTAAAACGATAAATATTTTGAGTATCTGCAATAAAGGATTGGTCTTCAATTTCTATGTTCCACCAGCCCTTTTTTTCCACTAATTTCCCCTCTATATTATTTATTTTCCACTCTCTTTCTTTACCAAGCAATTTTGCTATAGCAATTCCTGCAAATGTGCTTTCTAGGTCAATTTTCGAAAAATGGGGATTTGGTGCAAATCCACTCTCCCGTCTACATGACTCACAGAATTTAATTGCTGAGTTCAAATCAATTTCTCTTCTCCCTTCTGCATAATAATCACGGCTTTTATAGAATTGTTTAGATCTTTTTTTCCAACTCTGATATCGACGATCTTCGCTCATATAAAATCTACACCAAGCTCTTGAATATATTGAAAAATTATTCTGATTGTATCTCCAACATCAATATTCTCAATCTTATGTATAGGAATATCACTTTTTTTAGCTATTTGGGAAGCTAGTAACCATAGTTCTTTTGAGTTATTAACGATTTTTTTTTTACTAAATTTATGTCGTTTGCGTTTAATTTTATCGTTATTTATTCTTTCTCTAATTAGATTGCTTGGTGATGTTAGGAAAAAAACCGCTTTTATAGAATATGTTGTGATATAATCATCTAGAAGTTTAATTTTTTTTCCTCCTTGGGATAATGGCGCTAAATGATCATCAAGAACCACAAAACGATTTAATTTGATCAATTTCAGAATTTGTTTCTTTCCTTCTCCATGGAGTAATAGAATTTTATCAAGAGGTATATTCTTAATTTCATCACGAGGATCAAGTCCATATCTCTCTTTAGCTAGTTTTTCAAGTAACTTTCCAACACAAATATGAGGAATATTCAAATTTATACTTAGATTTTTAGCAACAGTTGATTTTCCTATTCCACTTATTCCTGTAATAAGTATAGATTCTCCCAATTTTAATTCTCCTTAGTACATTTCGTTGAATATTCTTTTAGAAATTTGGTTGTTTTTGTGTTACTCAAGGATGGGATTTTTCTCAAATCCAAACTGGTAATCTTACCCAATAAATAGAGATTGATAATATCAAAATGTGTGTAACATTGATTACACTCATGAAAGAGGAATTTCTTGCTATATTTCTCTGATTGTTTCTTCCATTGATTTAAAGCTTTATTAGGAGAGTTAAGTAAATTTCCAAGATTTCCTGTAGGTCCACATGGACATTTCAGGATATCAAACTGCCAATTCAAAGAAATAATAATATTGGGTAAAAAACATGGGATTTGACGACCAATTTTCATTGTACTTAGCATATTTTCTAAATATTGAAAGGGAGGAAGAATATAATTAAATTCTTGATAATTATCTAAAACTTTTTCTTTAAAAACTTGAAATTGTTTGTAAGACGCCTTATATGACTCATTTAGTTGTGTAGAAAAGTCACGTACTGGAAATGGAAAGCAAACCAAATTACTAAATTTTTTTAGAAAAAACAGAAATTCATCAAAATCTTCCATGTTCCACTTTGAAAGAACCGAATTTATCTCAATTGGTATATCATAATCACAAGCTACTCGTATTAAAGATAAAACACTCTCAACTTTTCCACTTCTTGCTGTGTTAAGAATAGAAGTATGACCATCCAATGAGATCGAAAGAACAGCATCAATTTCTGCTAATTTTGGTAAATCTCTTTCTTTTAATCGTGAACCATTTGTAATAAGTATTGGTTTTCCGAAAGAAGAGGGTAATAATCCCAAAAAGTCTGGAATTAAACTAATTTCACCATGACCTGAGATTTTATAAAAAGTACTCTCAATTTTATCTTCCAAAACTGTTATTACTTGAGTATGCTGATTTCTATATTGGTTGAATGAAGTAGATCCGCGTATTGGATCAAAGTAACCGTCAGCTAATTTCTTGGAAGGATATTTCCGACAATATTTACAAGCAAAATTGCATGGTTTGAAACTACCGTCATCAACACCCAAAACTTTTAACAAGATTCGATTACCTCTCTAAATATTTGATAGAATTTGTCTCCAATTGTTTCTAATCTTGCCTTCTCCGCTTTCTGTCTGCACAAAATTTGCATACGTCTGTAGAATGATTCATCAAACACAAGTTTTCCCATCACCTCACAAAAGGATTCACAATCATCATATAAAAGATCTTGCGGTAAAATTTCGGGAAATGCGCCAATACAAGGAGCGATTACAGGTTTCCAAGAGGCCATTACATCAAGGGAGCTCATACTCCATAACACTGGACGATATGGAGCAATACCTATGGTAATTTCATTTAGTAAATTATGATATTCCAAATATGAGGGACGGTAATCAATTCTAACGTATGGATGTTTCTCTAGAATCTTTAAATTTCTTTGAACCGAGTTATCCAAGATATTCCTTTCTTGAGAACGACTATTTGTTGGATTTGTGAGAATAAGCTCAAAATCCTGTGAATATTCCTTGGAAAAAGTGTCTAGATATGAAACAATCTTTTGTATTCCATAATGATCATACAAACGATTATTGTATAAAATTCTCAATTTGCATTTTCTTTGTTCTGGTAACATATTAGAATGAAGACTCAAATCAACTGGTGCTGGGATCAAGTGTATTTTATCTGAAAAATCGGTATATTTTAGTTGTTCAGCGCTTTCAATCAGTAATTTCTTTCCAAATTTGGAATGAATTAAAACACGATCGCTTAACTCAGCTGTTTCTAATTGCCGTCGAAGGATATATTCTGCTAAATTCCCTTGGTTAAGTGAGGGATCAAACTCAAGAAAATTGTTTTTTATCCCAAAAACACTGAGATAATGATAATAAGATACCAAGGAAATATCTTCTCTTCCTGTTTGAACAAAAGTCGATTTTATGTTGGCCCCGTGTTCTGTTTGGTTTAGAAAACAAATGTTAACATGATCGAGATTACTTATAATTTCACTCATACTTAAGCTATCATAACCAAATCGAACAGAATATTTGTTATCTCCTTGCTTTATCGGATAGAACTGCGTTTTTGGAATCTTAGGATCAGTCTGACAAGCGATATGGATTTTACAATCCTTGAGATTGAGTTGATTAATCAATAGCTTGTTAAAAACAATACCACTATCACATTCGATCTGTGTGCCGTTGCTAGGGTTCAGATAAAAAATAATCTGAGAAGTATTCTCTTTTTTCTTTGAATTGAGATATTGATTTGTTCTTGAGAAGGAAGGTTTAGTTTTTTCTGACATAATTTTGTTTCTCCTCAAATTTACTATTTTGATGTAACAATATTTCGCAATATTTAAAAATGTTTGCAATGTTTGATAAAAATAGAATATTGCAATATATAGACAATGAAATCGAAACAATGATAACGTAGATTATAACTTCAAGGTACTGTTGAAATATTGCTCAATTTCGTATATTGCGCTCCTTAAATGGCAAATAAAACTATTAATAAACTATTTTTTATGATATACGAATCTAACCAGAGGTTGAAAAGCATGAACGTAATAATCGCAAGTTTTGCGGGAAATGTTCAGGCAATTTTAGCTAATGAAAGAACATTCCCCTCTGACAACGCAATCTTTTTAGTTAATGCAAATAAAAAAGAACCATTGTCTGAGAATATTTCACAAGCATTTAACAGTTTAAAAGAGTACTATGGGTTTCATAATATCACACCTAAGATTAGATACATTTCATCCGACGAAGGATTTCCGCTAATGGTCAGTAATATAGCAAAGATTATTTTGTCGGTAACCCCTACAGATACCGTCCTGATCAATGCAATTGACGGATCTCAGGATTTAATGTTTGCATTAATATCGGCAGGGCTATTAGTTAGACAAGATTACGAAAGGGAAATTAAATTTACACTTTTTCCAGGTTATCAAAATGGGGACTTAGATTTAAAAAAGGGGTTTATATTTAATCCATTGCCATTAAAGATTCCCGATGAGAGTGATAAACTTCTTCTAGAAGAAATAGGCAAAGGTGGAACATTGCAGGAATATGCTAAAAAACTATCTCTATCGAAGGGGACAATTTCTCAGCGAGTGCGTACTTTAGCAGACTATGGATTTGTGGATATTGAGGGACATGATCGTAATCTGACCCCAGAAGGCCGTATGATTGTAGAGATTAATAAAACTGCAACAACACTTTCGTTAGAAATGAAATTTGACCTAAGAAGTTTAGCTGATTTCATTATTAAATCTAAACGACCAGGTGGGTATACACATTCACCTTCGGGCAATGCTGTAAACATTCTAAATACATTTGGCGCATTGAACTGTTTAACCCTGTTAGGCGAAATCCCCGATGAAAAATCAGATATTAAATTCAAGATTAAAATAAAAAACCAGTACCTAAATATAAAGCAAGCTAATCGGAGGCTGAGGGCGAATTCTAGAACCTTACATCGGATAATTTCAATCGCAAACCTACTGAATATTATTAATACAATCCCCAAAAAAGCTATTAAACAATATCTTCTATTATTATATGACCCTAAAACAACAGGTTATATGTATCAGGTGGGATCAGGGGAACCACACATTCAAAGGACATGGGAGGTTGTGCAGATTGCTAAAATGCTTAAAATTGACGAAATTCCCATCCCCAAAGAATTTCTGCTTGATTGTATATTCAATGGGGGGGGGTTCACATATGAACCTAATTTAAAAGAACCAGGTATTCCTTCGACGTATGCTGGGTTATCAATTACAAAGCTCTTAAG
>JAUUVJ010000068.1 GCA_030589605.1 Candidatus Hodarchaeota archaeon
AGCAAAGCTATCTTTACTCATTAAAGAAATAGTTTCAAAACCTCATCGTATTCCTAAACATAATACACTCTTAAATATCCAATGTGAGTATTGCGGAAAAACAATTACAGAGAGTTATGAATCTGAAAAATTTGATCAAGTTCGGCACTATTTTTGTTGTAAGAGCTGTTTAGGTAACTATAGAAAATGGAGAAAAACTCAGATTAGCTCTTAATTACTATATAATGAAGAATTTAGGTTAATACTATATGAGTTTGAAATCAGCTCAAAAACATTCATAATCTACATTTATGACTCCATTCCTAACATCCAGGTATTCTCATTCTTAATTAATTACAGACATAAGAATAAAACTTAAAAAAAAGGTGATTGACCTAAAAATCCCCAATTTTTTGTGTCTCTTCACAAGAAGAGAGAAAATAAGAAGAATGGTACAAATAGGATAGAACAGAAAATATATCAGAATACTAGATACCTGTTTCTTCTTTTAATTTTAGTGCAATATCGGTATTTTCCCAGGTGAAATCAGGATCTTCTCTACCAAAATGACCGTATGACGCTGTTTTAGCATATATAGGACGTTTTAGATTGAGGTTATGAATGATCAGACCTGGTCGAAGGTCAAAATGCTTTTTTATCAATTTTACAATGTCTTTTTCAGGTATCTTGCTCGTTCCTTTTGTATCTAAATTGATATTCAATGGTTTGGCTACCCCTATAGCATAAGCTACTTGAATTTCACATTCTGTTGCTAAACTTGCTGCTACAACATTTTTAGCTACCCAACGAGCTGCATAAGACCCAGATCTATCAACTTTCGATGGATCCTTTCCTGAGAAACAACCCCCACCGTGAGATCCTACTCCTCCATACGTGTCGACAATTATCTTCCTACCTGTTAATCCAGTATCTCCATGAGGTCCACCTATCACAAAGCGTCCAGTCTCATTCACAAAATATTCCGTCTTATCTGTAAACAGATGAGCTGGAATGACTTTTTGAATTACTTTTCCAATAATTTCTTCTTTAATTTCACTATGCGAGACTTCATCAGTATGTTGAGCAGCAATAACAACTGTTGAAACACTTGTAGGCTTTCCATTAGTATAATTAACTGTTACTTGAGATTTTCCGTCTGGACGAAGCCATGATATTCCTTTATTCTTACGTATGGTAGCAAGCTCTTTTGTAAGTTTGTGCGCTAATATAATTGGAAGAGGCATTAGGGTTTCTGTTTCGGTACAAGCGTATCCAAACATCAAACCTTGATCTCCAGCTCCTTGATTTTCTATGCTAATTTTTTCCACACCTTGAGCAATATCAGTGCTTTGTTCATGAATAGTGTTTAAAACAGCTACCGAATTATAATCAAAACCCATTTTAGAGTCGGTATAACCGATTTCTTTAATCGTTTTTCGGACTACTTTTTGAATATCAACATAGGTTGTGGTTGATATTTCCCCTCCAACTAAAGCCATTCCAGTTGTTAAATATGTTTCACATGCTACATGAGCTTCTGAATCCTTTGTTAAAATTGCATCGAGGATTGTATCAGAGATTGCATCAGCCATTTTGTCAGGATGACCTTCAGTCACAGACTCAGAGGTAAATAAATGTCGCATAATTCCATTCCTTCATATATTCTTTGATTTTAAACTCAAGCTTCAAAATTTATGAGGGTTATTTGAGACTTATGAGGATAGGAAAAAGTAACTTCTAACTAGGAATCCTGGAGATGAGCTGTACAAGAACACGATTTAGAAAGTGGTAAATTAGATATAATCTCTGGTAATACCTTTTTAAGATACTTTGAGCGGGATTCAAAGATTTCTAGTACTTCTTGCTGATTTACTGTTGTTTGTAAGCCTGCTCCTAAATTTGTTACTACTGCTATTACACCATAACATATACCAATCTCACGACAAAGGATTGCTTCAGAAGAGTTAGTCATTCCTACCACAGAAGCTCCTAAATGCTGTAATGCTTTGATTTCGGCAGGAGTTTCAAAACGAGGACCCATTGTTGTAAAATAGGTCCCTTTGACATGAACATCGGTATTCATAAGTAATTTCTTAGCTTCCTTCCGTATTTCAGAGCAATAGGGTTCAGTCATATCTATATGTACTACTCCAGAAAGCTTAACCCCATCAGGAAGTTCTATACTGAAATCACCATCAAAAAAGGTAATCGGTCGAACAAAATCTATAAACTGATCAATAAGAACATAATCACCTGGTTTTATATTAGGATTTAAACTTCCCACAGCACTTGTAGCGATTACTCGTGATATTCCGAGAGAATGTAAAGCAAAAATATTAGCTTTATAGTTAATTTTATGAGGAGGAATAGAGTGCTTTCCTCCATGTCGAGGGAGAAAATAGACGTCATTTTGACTAGTACTCTCTTGGTAAAGAGTAATAGGATTGGAAGCAAAAGGAGTATTGATTTTTACTTTTTGAGGATTCTTCAAATAGTCGTAAAAACCTGATCCTCCTATAATGCAAACTGATTGACGCTTATTTTCCTTACTCACTTTGTTTACTCTCTTCTTTTTCTCACAATAATAGATAAAAGAAGAATAAGGCTAAAACCAGTGAAAAATTCAAAACCTGGAGTATTTTGAGCTAGGAGGATATCTTTTGGGATAGTGATTTTGTCTATAACTAAATCTTGATAGATTTGTGCCATAGTATTGTTTACTAATGTATTATTACTACTCCAACCATTAGGATAAAGTACATCATCTTGAAAACCGAATGTGAGATCCCCTGAAAGATATGTCGCACTATGATTTAGGAGTTCAAAAGTAGCAAGTAATGCCTTTGTATTATTCTTTACTATACTTCCAAAAGGTTTATTGCCGCTGATAAGTGACCGATTTGAATCTACCGATAGTATTTTTTTAGAAAAACTATCTAGAATTCCCAAAGTATTCTCATTCTGAAGAGCAGTGAATACCAACTCATAACCATCAGTTTCCAACTGTGTTCCTTTAACTTTCGCGACAGAATTGTTTACATAATAATCAATATAGGAAATATCTATTTGTGTTTCTGGATTTTGTCGCAATACACCTGCTTGGAATCCAGCAATTAACAATTTTGAGCGTGGTTCACCCTTTTTCTCCCAGTATTGAGGTTTTATTCCAACTGCAGCAATCCTTGAAGGGAAAGAAGAAATGGTTGCTGTAGCTAACACACCAGTCATATAACCAACTTCATTATCAGCAAAGCTTACTCGGAGAACATTATTTCGATTAGTATCCTGATCATTGGAAGAAATCTCCCCTGAGAGATCATAAAATAGAAATTTCGTATTGGGATATAATTCTGGTAAGGGTGTCTCCTCATGTGCTACGTGTCTCAACTCATACCCAATGAATGCAATTAAATCAAATTTTCCTGACTCGATAAGTGTTGTAGCTAGCTGTGTATGGGTTATTGTACTGGAGCTACTTGTAGTTGAATTGAAATAATCATACGTTGCATGATAATATGAAGTATTCGTTACTGTATAGTTTTCAAGTCGAAAGATGGAATAATTCATTTGATAGGTTTGGTTTATTGCATCAAAGCCATCAATAACATCCTGTAGGAAGTATTCATCATAACAAGCGGATGTGTCAAGAATAACAGCTATGTCCCCTATTGGGTCTTCAACGCCTCCAACACCAATAGTTGTTGAATTAAAACATAAAAGCAGAATTATTACAGCTAGATATCCTACTAAATTCCTTTTCATTTCGTAATCCCTTGAAGCTTCTTGAATAACAACAATATATAGGAAATCAATCTTTTATTATAAAAATAATTTCTTAATAATGGAAAAGACAACAGGTTTTAATTTTTCGCATTTTGATAAATTTGATTTCATAAGTAGATGGTAAGGAAACCCATAATTTCATTCATAAAAATTGTCCTTGAATCATCTAATTGTGTTTTTTACTAAGAATTTTGTCAACAACTTGATAAACCCCATAAGCAACGCCTTCAGTCATCACCCATCCTTGGTTTCCTTTAAAACCATCACCTACGAAGAATAGGTTATCCACTTCTGACGAAAAATTAGCTAGATCATTTCCCTGAGATGCGAAATTAACAGGCCAATTCTTGTGAAATGTATGGATAACTAGTTCATCCTCTTCTTCAAGTTGGGGAAATGTAGCAAGTACCTCGTCTCTTGCTCTGCGTGAATCACGTACAACATCATTCGATTTGAAAATGTGATGAGTAAGAAACATATGTTTACCAGATGGAGCTAGGTTAGGAGATACCATTGTCGGTTCAACTGCTCCTTTGAAGTATTCATTTTCAGGAAATTGAGCGACAGCTGAACTTCCAAGAATAGAAGTATTTGATCTAAACGCAAATCCTCCTCCTTTGGCTACTGGTGCGGAAGGTAATCTGAAAGGAATTTCACTATTTTGTAAGATATCATTAATCTGAAAATGTCCAAGATTCAAAATAAAATTGGTAGCTTTAACTTCGAATTCCTCATTTGTATTAAGATTACGACACACAGCTAGATTTACTTTTGAACCATCCAATTCTAATTTTTTAAGTTCACAGTTTTTTTGCATATTTCCTAACCTGTTTTGAATTGAGAAATTAGCTAGTGTTGATATAACTTCTTTACAACCACCAATTGGGATACCAGGACGTCCTTTTTGGTATAATTTAATAAGAAAACGGAACATTGAGGCAGTTGATAATTGTGATATATCTAAACTTAATGCAAATCCTGTTATAGCATTAAAAAATTGAAATACTTGAGGATCTTTAGTTCGAGCTTCTAAATACTCATGAAAGGGCTCTGTATGATGTTTTGAATTTCTAACACCTAGAATTAGCTTTTTAATCACGAAAAAACTCTGTGATCGCTTGGGAAGTGCTTTAAAAATTCCCAAAAAACTTTTATGCTTTATTTGTTTCCGATTGGGCCAATACCATTCCGTGTAATTTTCAACATTTTGAATATCTACTGGAAGCTGTAAATAATGAAGCAGCAATTGACCAAGAGGTCCTTTTTGGGAATGTGGAATCATATGAATGGCTCCAGTTGGAATCTCAAACCCTTCATATTTGTGAGAAGTAAAACGACCACCTAAAAAAGGAAGTTTTTCCGCTAAAAAAATTCTATTCTCATGTTTTGTAAGCATTGCAGAAGACAATAAACCGCCTAAACCAGCACCAGATATGAAACAATCATATTTCTCATTCAAAATTAGACCCTTCAATAATAATCCATATTAATTTATTAATTTTTCACCCTTCCGTAGATCATATGTTATTTTTTCTATTCATCTATTAATCCTCCCATAATTGTGTTATTGCAGAAACAGGGCAAGTGATGACGCACCTTTTACATTTATTACACTTTTGTAAGAAATTTGAAATACCTTCTACTCTAAAGGCATAAACAGGACAAACTACTTTACAATATGCACAACCAACACATTTTTTGGCATTGATTTCTATAATTTCGATCACCTGCTTTAAATTTGGATAAATTAAATGCATTAACAAATATAAAACTAATAATTTGATAAAAAAGTCAGAGTATTCTTTCCAATCGTATTAAAAACGAAATATTTAAGTGAAGTGTACAAGGTTTAATAAAACTGTTTTACTTGATTTATGCTTAATGGATTTTATAATTAACTAGAGATAGTGAACAAAATGGTTTCTAAAGTATCAATAATTGGTATTCCCATATTTTTGGTAGGAATAATTCTAATACTCCTCTTAACCCTCATTGGAGTTCCTATTTACCCTTTTGGTTTTTCTACAAGTAGCGAAGGCGCCATAATTGTTGCTCCTGGTAATAGTGAAATTATTGAATTATCACCGGGAAATGCACGATTACCAACCCTTCCATTATGGGCTTTTGTTAAAACATCATTCCGTATCGGATCTGCCGATGATCTCGATTTTGATTTAACATTAAGATATGAGGGGAGTTTTCAACAAGAATTATTCCAAGAGACTACCTTTGAACCTTATTCTGGTGATGGTATTGAACGTATATATATAACAAAAAGTCATGATATTACTCTTACACCTGAAGCTACAAGTTCAAGCTACACTTTCACTTATGAAATCGAAAATCTTGGAGTTAGTGACCTTACGATAGATAACAGAAGTTTAAAAACTCAATATTCGCTTACTAGCACCATACTCCCTCTTATATTAGCTTTAATAGGAATTATAATTATCATTGTAGGTTTTATTTTATCTAGAGGTAAACCTTCAACTACTAAAAGAAAAAAGAAAGTAACTACCCCAGGTGGATGGGAACCAACCTTGCAATGGGGAGGAGGTAGCGCTAAAACTGGTACTACTAAGACAAAAAAACCTAGGTTGGCAATAAAGACAACTAAAACCTCCGTAAAAACAAATAAGAAGGTCGTACAAAGGCCTACAGGAGGAGCACAGGCGAGTTGTAAATTTTGTGGAAAGAATGTTCCTAACGCAGCCTTTTTTTGTCCTCATTGTTACGGAAAATTACGTTGAGTTTAAAATTTAATCTAGAAACTAAATAGCAATCTAGGTTCTTTAAACCCATTTCCTTTTTATTTTATAATTTGAATGCCTTATATTAAAAACAGGTGAATAATAAATGAAGATTGGAGTTTTAACTGGTGGTGGAGACTGTCCAGGTCTTAATAGTGTTCTATATGGAATATTGCTAAAGGTGATTAGTGCTGGACATTCTGTTATTGGAATTGAAAAAGGATGGAAAGGTTTTCTTGAAAATAAGACGAAAAATATGTCTAATATAAATGAATTTGATGATTTACATACTATCGGTGGTACACTATTATATACATCTCGTACCAATCCATATAAAAATGCAAAAAAGATTAAGAATCAAAAAGAGCGAGAAGAAGCAATAAAAAAAGTAGCTCTAGAGATGACTAAACAGCTCAATGTATTAGATCTTGATTCGCTGATCGCAATTGGTGGTGATGATACACTCGCAGTTGCTGCAGCAATGCATAAATTTGGAAATGCTAATGTTATTGGTGTCCCAAAGACCATCGATAATGATTTATCACATACAGATTATACTTTTGGATTTTGGTCTGCAGTCCAACTAGCTAGCAATACTATGGATAATATTACTACTACAGCGCGTTCCCATCAAAGAATTTTTGTTGTACAAGTTATGGGAAGAGATGCTGGATGGTTAACACTATTTAGTGGAATATCTGCCGGTGCTGATATTATTCTTATACCTGAACAACCATTTGATTTTGAAAAGGATATAGTTGAAGTATTAAAAGAACGTGTAAGTGTAAATCGGAAATATCACATCATTGCTTGTAGTGAAGGAGCCGTACCGACAAAAGAGTCTTTAGAACGTGATTTTAAAACAGTTATCCCAGAAATTATAGAGAATCTACCTAAGGATGATTTTGGTAACCCGTTATTAGCGAAATTGAATATGTCAAAAATAATTGTTAAAGAATTAGGGTTACGAACGGATTTGAAAAATTATTTCACACAATATGGTGCTGAATTCGATATTCGTGACGTAGTTCTAGGACACACAATGAGAGCTGGCACACCCAGTTCTTTTGATAGAATCTTAGGTCTACGATTAGGCATTCATGCCGCAAATTTAGCGCTAAAAGAGCAGTACGGAAAAATGGTATGCCTTCGAGGAGAAAAAATTGACACAGCTCCCCTTATTGAAGGTACACAAAAGAAACTCGTTCCTGACGGATCTGATATATTAGAACTCCGTGATCTAATTATTCAGGTGAAATATAAAAGAGATTAAGAATGATAATACGAATGAGGTATTACAGATTAAAACTCAATGGTTTACATAAGATCCATAACAGTGATCAGTGGGATAATAGAATATAAAGAAAGAACCTCCGTAAGTACTTGAAACTATCCACATCCATCATAGGAAATTTGGGATTTCCAATCTTAGTCTTCTTCTTTTTGAGTAATAGATATTCTTTTTTAGAAATAATTATGTTTTAAAGGAACCTAAAGATGAAATTAAATTAAGCGATCAATAATAGGATGAGAAAGCTTGTCATTTACAGAAAATGATATGATGGAATTAAGAGAAACAATGCTTCTCGAATTTAATGAACGTATTGATCAATTAGAACATTGTTTAAAGATGTTTGATGGAAAATTATCTATTAATGCAACTATTAATGATCTTATCAGAGTTCTGCATAGTTTAAAAGGGTTATTTGGTATGGTAGGTTTTTCTCAGATAAGTCAGCTGTTTCATAATATGAAAGAATCACTTACCAATTATGGCGGTAGAGAAATAGAAAATCTTCATCCACTTATGCAGGATTTATATACTGAACTAATAAAAATCTACAAAACACTCTCACAGAAAGAAGAACTCAATATCAAGGGAATTTCGAAAATAACAGAGCAAGTAACATTTCTATTATCTTAGGAACTTTTAAATTTTTCAATTCAACATAGTAAATCCATTTTATTTAAAATATATAAGACGAAGTTTAAACATTTGCTATTTAATTGAATGTCAACAACGAAAACTTGGAATATATAAATAGAAAACATATTTTAATATTTTAACAAAATCAGAAAATATTACTTCCAAAATACTTTTTATTTCAATTCAAATTTTATTAAGGAAACGAAATGACAATATCACCTAATGCTCTTGAAATTCAATCATTCAAAGATATCTTAAATCAAGTTGAACAAATAATCGGCCTTCCTCAGAAAGAAATAGATTTCAAACAATTAAATTTTCTGGTTAATAATATATCTGAGTTTCAAATCTCAATTCTCGTTGGACTCTGGTTAATACAATTTTTCAATGATTTTAGGAATCTAGAATCGTTATCTGAAGTTTTAAATACAATAGATCGGTTAAAAAAGAATTATCCACAATCAATTTCAATTTGGGTTTTTCTTGAATTGCTATTCAACTATTTAGGGAAAAAAAACTGTATAAAATCTCTTTTTCAGATTAACCTATCAAGTTTTGAAACAGTTTTATCAAATGATTATCTGGGTATGAGACTTCAACAAACTATGACAGAAGGCTTTCGGAAAAGATTAGCAGTAAATTACACTACCTTTGAATCTGCAGACGTACTTGTTTCTATATTAAATCGCTATAACTTTTCTGCAATTATTGATCCATTTTGTGGATCAGGAAGATTAATATCAACATATCTATCAAAATTAGATTCAACAAGTCAATTTCCATGTGTTACAATCAATGATGTAATGGCTTCAGCCGTTCTTATAGCTTATAGTCGAATAACTCTGATTTTTTCAAAATATAATAAAGATCTGAACCTTATTCAAGCCTCAATCGGTGATGCCTTCAAATTATTTACCCAAAAAGGAAAAAGTACAAGGGTTGAAAAATTCGATTTGGTTATTGTAAATCCACCTTTTACTAGAACGCATCGAATTAAAGAGAATCAAAAAAACCATCTTAATGAATTAAAAGAACAATATAAACATTTCATTACTGGACAGATAGGTTTACACATTTATTCAATCTTTTTAGCCGATACAATACTGAAAAAAGAAGGAGTATTTGCATCAATACTACCTGCTTCAACTATTCTATCAAAATACTCAAAAGGGGTACATAATCTCCTTCTTGAAAGTTATTGTATCAAATATATCGCAACTTCCGTAGATCATAAGTCATGTTCAGAAGGTAGTAGCCTGCGTGAAATATTCCTTGTTGCAAAACGTGGGTACATGTCAAAAGAATCAAAAATTAACTTTACTAGGATTATAAATTCTGAAAATAGAAAATATTGGAATATTTTATCAAAACAAATGATTTCAAAAATAGAATTATCCAAGGAATGGAATTGGACAATTTTCCTTAAAGAACCAAAATTACTCCTCCTCAGGAAAAAATTCCTCAATACAGAATTAATTAAATCAGGAAAAGAACTTGAATTAGATATTGTACGTGGAGTTGAGATGTATGGACCTGAGTTCTTTTTCATTCCCAATAAAAAATGGACAATTCAAATAGAGAACAAGGAAGATTTAGTTATAAGATCACAAAACATTAATCATCCACAAATTTCTATAATTTCAATACCAAAGGAATATATAACACGTATTTTAAGAAAACCAGGGAATTATAATCAGAGTATTTCACCAAGAGTTAACGATTTTACATTATCTATCTCAGATAATAGTATACTTGAAGAAAAATGGTTTATAGAATATGGTATGGTTTCAGAACATTTTGCTACCCCAGCAAAGAAGAAATTTGGAAAGAAATGGTTAACTCACATAAATAATCAAATAATGACTAAAAAACCCTTTGGAAATCTTTTTCTTGTAGACAAGTTTGGGATATCGACAACAAGTATAATGGCTCATTATTTAGAGGAAAGATTACCATGCACAAAAAATTTCTACTTACTTAGGAATTTTCCCAAAGAACAGGCTAAATTACTCACAGCATGGTTGAACTCCACTTTTTTCATTATACTTTTTCTTTTGAGCCGACGTGAGATCGGAGGATCTTATGGGAGACTGCAAATAATGGATTATATGGAAGAAGCTTTGTTTATAGATGTAACAAAAATATCACCAGAAGTAAAGGATTTAATACTTAATGAATTTGATAAAATAAGAAAATTAGAATTACCAACCATACCAAAACAAGTTTCTATGCATACAAAAAGAAAACTTGATTTTGCAATCGCTAAAAGCCTAAATTTTTCTACTCTGGAGTCTGAAAACCTTTTAGCTGATATGTACTCCCTTTTGAATAAAATCTTTGACAACCTATATCAAAGAGATAGGGGATAAAAAACCTAAATTCACAAAATTCCATTGATTTCGAGAATCTGGTAATAAAGTTCTTTCTTCAATTATTTGGACGATTTCCTCTTATAATACAAAATAGTGCCAGTTATTATAATACATAACATATCGAAAAATTCAAACCCATGAATATGATTACTAGTAGTGGATTCTGATCCTTGGATAGATGTTGATACATTTCCATAAGTGTTTGTGACGTTTTTCAGGGCAGCAGAGGCATTTAACAATCCGTAACCAAAATAATCATCTTTCCCAACAGAACCTAAATCTGTACATGTCTCATGGAGTATTGATCGAATTTCTTCGATAGGAATAGTGCTATTCACAGATAAAATCAAAGCTATAGTAGCAGAAACTAAAGGAACGGCATAAGAAGTACCTGATCCTAAAATTAAATCAATATTGTTCGGTTCTATTGAATAAACATCCTCACCAGGTGCACAGATCTCATTTTGAGAACCAAAACATGATAAATCAGCTCGTTCATGATTCTTATCTATAGAAGAGACAGCAATCACTTCAGGGTAATTCCCTGGATATCGTACATAATACGGCTCAAAATTGCTGTTTCCAGTGACACTAACCACTGGGATTTGTTTTTGATAAGCTCTTTGTATTGCCTCTTTAAATGAAACTGGGGGAATACCAGTCGCTTGTACTGACATGTGTATGATATCAGCGTTATTATCTATTGCATAATCAATAGCTTCAATGAACATTGGCCAATCTTCAAAAGTCCATCCAAAATCATCATTAAGAAATCTCAGTGCCATAATTCGGATATTTGGCGCTACTCCAACGCTTATATTATTATCATCATCAGCTGCAATTAAACCTGCAATGAATGTCCCATGCATATAATAGTCTGCTCCTAGAAAAGGAGAAGGGTCATTATCATCATCTCTGAAATCCCATCCAATTGTGTCATCGATATAATTATTATTATCGTCATCTTTCCCATTATTTGGTATCTCATCAGAGTTTCTCCAAGTCTGATTTACTAAATCAGGATGGGTAAAATCAACACCAGTATCTATTATAGCAACAGTAATATTTGGATCTCCTTTCGTGTACTCCCAAGCATCTTCTATCCCTATATCTAAAAGATTCCAATAATAAATTGGGCTTAATGAACTTGTGACACTCGCAACACTAATAGAACTAGATATTATTAATGGTAGAAGAAAAAGTATTGAACATTTAAAGGGGTTCATTTCAAATTACCTCTAAAACTAACTGAACTCCAAGACTGATTGCCCGTTGTTTTAGTATTTCAACCCCATAATCGGGTTTTCTTATACTAATTATCATTTCCCAATCATTACTCTTGAAAGATTCATGTTCGACGTTGGTGAATTCATAACAAAAAGCTCTAAATTTATGATTTGGCGAGTAACTGCATTTATATCGTTTTTTAGGACGATAA
>JAUUVJ010000242.1 GCA_030589605.1 Candidatus Hodarchaeota archaeon
GCATCTCATTTACTATATTATTTACAATTTCTTTAATTTCAGTTGGATCCATTTAATCTACCTCCGTATTATTCTTACGGAATAATTCAAGCTTTTCTAGTAGTTTATCGTAATCTTTAACATTGATATACTGTTGTCTCAGCATATATTCAAGTTCAACTTTTTCTAGAACTGTTAATCCCTTTGGGAGAGATCGAATTTCATCTGCTAATAGTGATCTATAAAGATCTGAAATAACCTCACTTTTCGCTAAACGTGCTAATTCTTCCTCTTCCTCAGATTGGATAAAGGCTGCTACAGGTTGTAACTCTCGTTTTGGCTGCATTCCCTTACGAATTTTCTGTAAAGTGCCAGTAATTTGCTCTTCCTTTTTTATTCCTATAAATCCCCCAAGAATAATCATTACACTTATAGCAATTATAGGAGAATGAAAAAGTCCCATTATTAAAACACTCAGAATCCCAATGGCAGCTTTTCCTGTAGGAGGAATCCAAATTTTTCGACTTTCGTCGAATAAAACTGATTTCGCTCCTTCTGAAACCAAGAGATTCAATAATTCTGTTATCATGGGTTTATTGTCGTTTAAATTGATCATATCATTTGTAGGAAATGCAGAATCTCCTACAATAATAAATTTCCCACCTTCATTGAAATCTAATATAGCTCCAAGAAAACAAGATTCATTCTTTTTTTCTACCCCACGATAAAATTGTCCATCACGGTTTGAATCTTCCCATGTAGTACCCTCTGTTTCAAAAAGAGGATAATAAGTTGTATTAATAATAAAGCGAGATACATGTACTCCTACAGCGTTGTTAAAAACAACTTGATGGTTTGAAAGTTCATATCCCGCAATATTCATATTAGATTGGTTTATTATAGGTTGATAAGGATTTAGATGATGAAAATCTTGATCTATTACGGTTCCACCTAATGATATTCCAAATGCTGAGGGAAGAATGCTTGCATATCCATGATCTTCAAAAAGCATGACATTACCACCCTTTCTAACGTAATGGTACAAGAAATTACTATCTTCTGAAAAATAAGGTAAGTTTCCCCCAACAATAATGATAACATCATAATTACTAGTGCTTCCTATCAAACGTAAAGGAATTGTTGATTCTGCTACATTCATCCTAAGTTCAACTAATTCCTTAAATTCAGAAAGACCATCCCAATTATTATTGTTTATAGTAAATGGGGCTGGTTGAATAGGAGGTATTACTATAAAAATTAGAGTAAATGCGAAGATCAAGACCAAGAATTGATATTTCTTCATTTATTCCTCAACCTTTCCTTTGAATGGAACATCAGAGTACCATTTAAGCACTTTTTGATCAGATATAGCGAATTCTAAATTGTAGATGAAATTTTCAAGATCCTTTTGATTAGCTTCTTTTTGGCCATAAGTGATTCGATAAAATTTCTCTACTGCATTAATCATCGCTTCATGGTTGAAATAAGGGATTTTAAGTCTTGAAAATTCCCGAGGAGTTAACCATCCAGGTCTTGAGATTTTAGAATATTCTTTCAAAGCTTCATCAAGACGTTCAAATCCTATAGTAATTCCTTGACTATATTGTCCATCTAAACATGATTTGAGGAAAATAATAATTTCCTCTATTTTTTGACCTAATCTTATTCTTCTGATTTTCATTTCCTTTTGATCTAGTTTGGCTGTGCCTTTTTTACTTTCCTTTTCTCTTTGTTTCCCTTTACGAACACGAGATATTATAACAGAGGAAATCAATAGCAACCCCATGATTAAAATGATGAAAATAATTATCCATATTGCTCCACTAGCAAGGCCAAATATTCCAGATAGAATAGGAATATTTATTTCAGGTAATTTAAATTGGAAATCGAAAAGTGGATTTCTCTCACCTGGATCATCAATTAAATCGACTTCATCAAACTCTTTTTGGTTTGAAATTGGAGTATTTCTACTACCATTAAGAATAAATAAAGAGATACTTACTACAATAATTATCGTTAGTAAAAAGAAACGTGATTTACTGAATCTCGTCAATAAAACCTCCGTCTAAAGATATGGCTCCATCTTTGATTTTCCTATTTTCCTGAAAGAAATATCTACACGTTGAATGATTCCACTTATTGTTACATAAATTTGGAATTATAATAATCTCTCTTCGGCCTTTTCCTACTCTACATGTATCTCGTTCTGTTAGGAATCGGCAACGAGTATGGTTTGAATCGATTCTGTCTGGTTGTGCAAGAAAAATTCTTGGTATTACTGGTCGTATTGTATGTTTCCTCCCTATTGAGTAACCAATAAATGCAGGAATGATTAGTGGTAAACAAATCGTAAAAATCATCAATGCAATAGAAAATACTGATATTAAAAGGAATAATGCTAAAACAGCAAGATCTATTATAGGGAAAGATAGTCCAAAACCAATTAGACTATACAATAAGAAACTAAAAAGGATAATAAGGCCAAGAAGGAAAGCGGGTGGTGTAATTAAAATCATTCGGTCGTATTGAGGACCGAACAACACTCCCGTTAAAAATCCAGCAAAAAACCAAGGGATTAATGATATCCCAAATAAAAATATATTAATTTGCAAATATTGGTATGGAGCAACACTAATAAGTATTAATGGCAACAGTATATCGATTTCAGGAAATCCTGATAATTCAGACATCATCAAATTCAGTGTTTGATTTATATCTAAGTTTAATAAAATTACTAGAGTCTCAAAAAATAGAATATAAAAGGTGTATCCAAAAAACAAATAAACGACACTGAATTTTATTGTTGCAGTTGAATCTGCTGAACGAGTTTTAGTAAAGTTTTTGAACGGTAATGTTGATCTGAGACTCACTGCGTATCCTCCGAAATTTGATCAACCCAATAATCTAGATTATATTCTGAGAATAGTGGTGAATAATTCAAGAAGAAAACATTATAGACATAATAGCCTAAAAATAAAGTACATACTCCTCCAAGTAAGAGTACTCCTAAACCAAGGATATCAAAAGTCATTATTGCTCTAAATAGACCAATTATTACCATAGAGCCTAGTATGGTTAATATCAACAGAACAAATTGTAAAAAAAGACAAAATAAAACTAGAATTCCAACAGTTCTATTCAAAAATAATGCAATAACAATATTGAGCAGTGTTGTAAGACTCATTATAAAATAGAAGACTAAATATGGTGTTATCATTGCTCCAAAACTATCAAGTTGTCCAAAAAGAAGAACAGTAATTGGTGCGAGTAGAAATGCCATGCTTGATAGTGAACAAACACTTAAAATTATTGTTTCAGGTAATGATAGTGTTTTATTTCGTAATTCTATAAGAGGATTAATTTTTATTTTGCAATGAGGGCAAATAGCTGTTGTTTCGGAAATGAAACCATTACAACTAGGACAAATAACGAATGTTCTAGTTCCACATTCAGAACAAGTACCTAATATCAAAGGATTAAAGCAAAATGGACAACTAAGTTTTTTTATCATGGATTGTTTTCTTAAGTGAGAAAGGAAACCTAAAAATGAGTGTTTACGTG
The DNA here is from genome assembly GCA_030589605.1 of Candidatus Hodarchaeota archaeon. Classification (GTDB taxonomy): domain Archaea; phylum Asgardarchaeota; class Heimdallarchaeia; order Hodarchaeales; family Hodarchaeaceae; genus Hodarchaeum. Next base: position 3,541 of record JAUUVJ010000242.1, read on the forward strand.
TAAATCCTAGTTGTGTTTTATTGGAATCTGGTTTTATAGATGAATGATGTGAATGCATTCCTCTTTCCTCATATCCACAATGAGAGCACAAATATGGATTTTTTTTAAATTGAAAAATTACACAAAAGAATAAAAGAATTGTAATTATCATTCCCAACACAAAAAGTATAACAAAAAGAAGCATTATTTCATCAGAATAAAAAACCCCAAAAAACACATTTAGAGAGTTCCAAAAGGCATGAAAACCCCAGCCTATTATGAAATAACCTAGAAAACCAGAAAAAGCTGTCAAGAATCTTTGATTTTCAGCTAGCCGTCCTTTAAAAGATCCAATTCCTAATGCTATTATGAATGTTGTCCATACGTGAAGAGGTGCGGTTGTTCGAAGTAAAATTTGTATAAAGATATCCATATTCTCTCCATTTCCTCCGATTGCTTGCCATTGATAAAGGAATAATTCAAGAAAAGTAAATATTGTCCCACTGATAATTCCATAGAAACCGATTTGTCTGTTACTCATTAAACTACTTTTACTGTCAAAATCTTTGAGATCATCATTTTCTGGATTGAAAAATGCGAAGGAGGCAAGAGTGATTACTAGTATTGGAATTATTTTTATCAATTCTTCATTCAGAGGTCCAAAAATACCTACAATAAGTTCTTGGACAATAAAGAGACTTACTTCATCCAATTCGGTATTCATATTGAATAAGCTTGTTAATGCGTTAAGAATGATAAACATCATTCTTGTATTTAGTAATAGAGCGCCAAATACGACAAGAATACTTCCAAAGATCATGATAGGGAGAGTTCTCTTGAAAGAAATGGATTTTAGTTCTAGATCCAAAAAAGAAGCAGCAAAGGGGATCCAGATTCCTAAATAAATAATTGGGCCTAAATATTGAGTTATAGTCCAAAAGAAAGGATCCCATTCTGTATACCATGATAAAAATAAAAAAGATACTAGTAAAATGAAAGAAACAAAGCTAACAAGTCGTAACAAAACTCGTATCTTTCTGGTATTGTCTTTTAATTTATCTGAGAAATGAATAGATATCTCACCTCAATTATCTTCGATTACTGTTTTGAATTCATCGTAAGCCCAGCCCAAACTCACTGTTTTATACGCTTCCACACTTCTATTGACTAGAGCACCTGATAAAGCTGTCATTAAAACATAAGTGGATGGTCCGATTCCAGATATTAACGAAGCTGAACCAGCTAACATGCCTACAGGAATAGCTATTAATGTAACCGCAAAATTAAAAACTATTATGACACCGAAAGTTGTACCTAAGTACTTTCTTGCAAATTTATATGAATCTTTAAAGCTCTTTACTATTCCAGCCTCACTAAAAACAATGCTACCAAAAACATAAGCGAAAAAAATTGAGAGAAGAAAGCTTAATGCAAGTAATATCATTGAAAGGACTAAAAGGAATAGCATCCAGAATAAAACAGATCCCATCTCATGTTCATATATATCACTTGTTAGAATGATATCAGTTGCAATCAATAGAAGTAATGATGTACCAGTAGCAAAAGATGTAATAATAAATTGAGCTATTATTGATCGTGGGAGGTATTTGAAACAAGAAGTTAAAGATCCAATCAGATTTAGTGTATTATTTGAATTTCTTCGAATTCCTTGAAGACTCGTTAAATACCAGCACTGGCTAAATGCTGTTATTAAGATAGAGATAATCATCCCAATTCCAAATAATAACAAGGCATTTGTTGGATCTGATGGAAATATGCTAAAACCAGAAAAACTCTCTTCAGTAGTTGGGATTGAACCAGAAACTAATGCATCTGTATTAATAAGAGAATAAGCTCCTAGTCCTGACATATATGTAATAATATCAATAATTATAGCTCCTAGTGCGATTACTAATAATACTGGATAATTACGGAGGAAAAATATCCCATTCCTCAAGATATTGCCTGCATTCAAAGTAAGTTGTTTATATGTTCCATATCCACTTACTTTTCGAGGACGCTTAGTAACAGGGGCATAAGAATCTGATCCGCAAACAGGACACTTGACCTTTGTGATGACTGTAAAATTATTAACAATTCCCTCATCTAATATCTGTAAAGCTAAGATTTTAGCCTTTTCACGATCGTGAGGTTGTAATATACGGCTATCGATAGCTTTTGCGAGTGATTCATCAACAGATTCACGTGAAACAGGAATTTGTTGATTCTGGTCAACTTCTGCCATGATAGCTGAATCTCTCTGGCAATACCACCAATTATGTGAACTCCGTTTTTGAGTTTCTAATAAGTGATATCCACAATTGTGACAATAATCACCTTTAACCTCCAATCCACAAGCAGGACATTCCCTTATCTCACCTGCTTTCTGCTGAATTGATGAAATCTTAGGTTCAGAAACTACTGTTTCTTTTCCAAGTAATTGATTGCAGTTTGGGCAGAAAGAAGTTGAATAATTGACTGTAATTCCACAAGTTGGACATATTTTAGATTTTGGACTAGTTTTAATTTGTTTTTTGAGTTCTATTCCACAGGAGTAGCAAAATAATGCATTTTCTGGATTGTCTTCACCACATTGCTGACAATGCTTAGATAAAGTAGGAGAAAATGTTATGAAATCTTTGGTTTGTTCGAGATTATCACCACAATTGAAGCAAAATTTAGCTTGGGATGGATTGTCTCTCCCACATTTTGGGCATTGTATTGTTAATACCTTCCTATCAGTTGATAATAATTTAAAGGAACACTTATCATAATGATCTTGTTTTAAATGATGTAACATATTCTTTTTTTCAAAACTTTAAACTGTTACCATAACAGAACAATGAAAAAAATTCGGTGATCTTAATCTTTTTATATTTTCTTAATCTAATTATTTAAAGGGCATAATCTTTAGTACTTCAAGTTTTAAAGATATATTGATATTTATTGAGCAAATTAGTTTGTCTCGCTAATGAAAAAGAA
>JAUUVJ010000172.1 GCA_030589605.1 Candidatus Hodarchaeota archaeon
CAGTTAACTGAACTCATTCTTCTTTTTTCTGGACTAACAACCCCTGTTCTTATGGTATTTGGTTTCTCAAAAATATCAATATTATTAGCTGGGATAATTAAAGATCTTCCAGATCGTTTTTTCTGTCCTTATCGACAGGGATTGGAGAAATATTTCCTCCCTAAATATGAAATGAACGACTTTGGAACTCATCTTAAAATGAAATATCAAGAATTACCTGAGGAACTGATGACGAGAACTATTCATGAGTGCATTCAATTAACAGAGGTTCAAATTGAAGATATTCTCGTTTTTTCTGATAAAGCTTATCCAAATACTTATTTTGAACCATTTATGTTAAGAACTGAAAAATATTATGGTATAATTGAAAATAATGAAATAAAATCAATTGCTGGGGTTCAAGTCTATTCAAAAAAATATAACATTGCTGTTTTAGGGAACATCGCAACGGAACCATCTTCACGAAGGGGTGGTTATGCAACCAGCTGTGGAACAGCATTATTACAATCTTTAGCAGATGAAGTAAACCATATTGGGCTTAATGTAAAAGCTAATAACGTTACTGCTCTCAAACTATATCAAAAAACAGGTTTCATTCCTCATTTAGAATATGAAGAAGCTTTTTTCGAGAAAAGGGATTAAAATATGGTGAAAAGTATTATAAATTAGGGTTCTCGAATGATCATCAGAAAAACTAGAAAGAATGATTTAAGTAGAATTATGGAGATATATCAAGATCCTACATCTTATGAACCCTACATAGCGAAGGTATATCTGGAAAAAGAACCTGATTTCGGGATTGTGGCTGAAATTAATGGAACAATTGTTGGATATATCCGCATCCATCCTCATTATGATTCAGCGTGGCTTGGTGGTCTGTATGTTCATTCTGAGTATAGGGGGAGACGAATTGGGAGAACTCTTTTACAGGAAGCGTTTACACGTATAAAATCATTGGGCGGAAAGGTTACATATATAGATGTGCATCTAGATAATGTTTCTGCGATAAGATTGTATGAGAAGCTTGGATTTAAGATTATGTATGTGAGATCCCATTTAACAGCTACAGTGGAGGCGATTTCTAGCAAAATTCGCCCAGCAAATTGGAATTTTCATGATATAGGTGAGAAGAAAACATCTTGGGATATCATCACTAATTCAAAGGCATATTTAGCAAGATCTGGAATAATTATGGGAAGTCATATAGGATGGACACTGAGAAAAGGAGATTTGGAGAACTTTAAAATCCATTCTTCTAGCGGAAAATCTATCATACTGTTCCGAGAGGTTGTGGATCTGATGCTTGTTCCCAACATTCATGGTGTATTTGAGAAAAGATATTCTGATTCTAAACATGCAAGGACGAGTTGTACAAGGTTTGAGGTCAACTTCCTAGCAGGTAATTATATAAATTCTAAAAAACTACTTAGCCATGTGACGAGGAGGGCAAGGAGAGAGAGAGCAAATCTAATAGATATCTGGACATGGAGAGAAGATCCCCTGTTTGGATTATATACTGAACTTTGTTTCGAGAATTGGGGTAATCTATACTTAATGCGAAGAGAACTTTAGTATAACTAAAGCAATGAAGAGTTTGATCAGAACTTGTGTTCCACAGATAGCAGCTTTGAATAATATTTTTAGGGTATAATTTACACTATTTCAATCATATATGCTAGCTTTATCCAAAACGCAAATAGTATCTAAAATAATTTCCGATGCAATACTCACTCGTTCTTTAATAGAGTCATAAGAGAAGCCTTTAGAAGGAAAATCATCCACCCCCACTCTGTCACTAACGATATGAAGCGCACCAGCCTTCTTTTGAAAAGCATGGGCCAATCCATAGATTGGTGCTACTTCTTTCTCAATCATAATTAATCTATCCTGTTTCAACTTAGGAAGCATCTCTAACTCTTTGTACTTTGACTCTGTCGTGTAGAAAACACCAGTATGAGGCACTATTCCTTTTTCGATACAGGCATTGTAGATTTTAGAGAGAACTTCAAGGCTACCTACTGCTGGTATCTTCTCTGAGAGGTAATAGTTTGTTAACCCATCGCCTCTGACCGAAGCAGAGGGGATCACTAGGTCGCCTATCTTCAAATCTGATGCAATGGCTCCTCCTAGTCCAATAGTTAAAACATATTCTACTGGTGTATTTAGCAGTGGTACCAATAGATTCTCGTGATAACCAGTAAGTCTTGTATTTCCTATCACAGCAATTCTGACTCCATTCACATTCCCAATCCTCCCCTCAAAGAATGTTCCAAAAGAATTTGATGAGTCAACAAACCCGAAAAGAGGAGGAATCCTCTTTCCAATGTAATAAATAATCACGAACTTAGGGAAATCTAACGGATTTACACCTAACGCTCTCCTAATACCAGCTGTACTAATAATACCTTCTACCAATTTCCTCTTCTCCAATACCTTAGCTAAAGCGCATCAATCTTATATATATAGTTATAGGTTTGTTTGTTTTGGTCATATTAGAGTCATCCATAGTATTACAACACCCATAGAAAGAGATTCCCCACTCTAAACTATGGGAGTAACCATTAGTTTGTTATAATGCAAGGAGTTTATCTGATCTTGTGTCTAAACGAGATAGGATTCCTTCTATACGATCACTATTAATAGCACCCACAACCTGAATTGGATTAGCTGTATCTTTCCAGAATTTATTTAATCTAAGTCCTCTTTGGAAATTTGTTGTAATAAGAAAAAACGGATATCGTTGGGTAAGTCTAGTGTTTTATATAAATGAAATTCAATTTTACACTTACCATTGATTAGATGATTAATATCCTAAAGGATCGCGTCCATAGCGTTGTTTAGAGTACATCTATTATATTAAAATTAATTATATTGAATTTCCTACAATCATGTAGATGTTCAAACATTTGAATTTCTGGAATATAAAATTTCCTCTTGTAGGATAATCGAATGTTAATATTGAGGAATGAAGAATGAAGCAACTACAAAGGATAGAAAAAAGGATTCCATTACTTGCAATTTTACTAATTTCGGTCTGTGCTACCATAGCAGGCATTTCACTGACCGTTCTAAATCAGGAGGTGGTTTCTTCGGCAGAAATCGCATCTACTCAGCAGGCTCAGGTTGAATGGATGAAAAAAGACCATTTCCGGATAATGGAACATGATGCAGAAGTCCTACAACAAGCTTATGAAAAATGGGAGCAAGCTTTAGACGTGAACATCGATTATCATCGAACAACAAACAAGACTGTTTTAGTCAATGAGACGACCCATGAAAAAATAACAGAGAAATTAAATACATATGAAATGTATATGAGGAATATATATATCTACATGATCAATGGGTCGTTGAAAATGGGGAGGAATGCTACAATAAGTCGTCAGGGGGACTTCGTATTCACAATAACCCAAGATGATTGGATTAGGAGCTCAGTTGAGGGACGGCCCTTGATGTATACTGAAACCTTCTGGTCAATGTTAGGTAGACCACATTCCGTTCAGGTTTTCTATTTTTTTGAACAGTATAACGTTTCCGAATCTTTTTCTGAGCAAGAAATGGTTAAATTATCAGATCTGTGGTTTGATCATTTCGAATGGTATAATCAAGAATTTTTAAATAATAGCGGGATGTGGGTGTATGAACCTTATTGGAAGAATAAAATGTCTATTTTTCCTCAATATAACTATTACTATTTTAATTACCTTTTAACTTATATTATTGATAATGCGGATGATGAAGCAACAGCTTATTCGAAGCGAGCGGAAGAATGCAAGAACAATTTTGATTTTGTAACAGTATTTGTCTCAATCACAACAGTCGGTACTATATTAGCTTCTGCTTTGTCTAATCGAATGGATAACAAGAAAATACATCAAAATTATACTAAAATCCGTTATCTTCTAAAAGACGAATCAGAGATGACCCTTGATCCTGATAGAGGCAATTTAATGATATTAATCATTGTCGCTTCAATTTCAGTTTCTGTTGCGTTATTGATACTACTCCTAGTGTTTGAAATATTGTTTTAACAACTCAATTACATGAAAGAACTTGTTTTCCAGATTGCAGGAGGAAATCCCAAAGAATAACTCAAATAGCAATCATTTCTAAGCGTTTTTTTCTTTCTTCCCAATCAGGCATTACAAGAGAAAGCAAATTATAAAATTCTTTGTCGTGATGAGCATATTTAAGATGAACCATTTCATGCATGACGACATATTCAATGCAATGAATAGGAGCTTTGATCAAATCAGTACTAAATCGGATTATCCCTTTTTCAGGGTCACTACTCCCCCAGCGTTTTTTCATTGGACGGATTTCAAACATAGGTTTTGAAATGGCATATTTTCTAAGTTTCTTGTAACAAGATGATATTATTCGATAATAATATCGGGTACTGTGTTGTTTATACCAATCATATAGCAGTTGTTTATTATATGATGAATCTTGTCTACTTTTCGAATAAATAAAGAAATAATCTATTCTCGATTAATATTTATAATTCTGTTCAAAAAGAGTCTCAAAATTATGTAGTTTTACAAATTTGTTTTGTAAGACATTTACACGATCTATTAAGTTTTTGAAAGCCTTAGATTCAGTGAAATACGTCCAGATATCACTAAATCTACTATGAAATTCCCCCTTTGTACTATCAAGTGGATCCATTCTATCTATAATAACAATACCATATCTCTTCAATTGGTTTTTAGTTTCATTTTTGACTGCCTTAGTAGATACTATAATAAAAAAAAGAGGTACTAGATCAATTAAATAACCAAGAAATTCCCGAGTTAAATTCAAAGTTAAGTTAAATAAGTCTTTGCATTCGATTATACCTGTAACATTGTTTAATGTTAATTCACGAGGAAAACTGTTGCGATAAACTGCTAGAGAGATATCTGGAGTGTGATCAATACCACAGTACCCTTTAATTTTCGTCTGATAATAAATTGCAATGTCACCTCTTGTCATTTTTAAAATAACTGAGGGGTCTTTACCTAGTTTCGAGCTTTCATCCAATATTACTTGTTTGTCGTTATTTTCTAATGATAGCAGCTTCACATCATTTGAATTTACAGACATTAACTGCTGAAGAGCATTTGACAGGATAAGAAATGTATATATTTCTTGAAGTAATGGACGGTGTTGCTTAAACCCAAATCGAATAAGTAGTTGACCTATCCGAGGATTTTGTGCATGATCGCTAGTTGAGAAGTGAAATTTGTGGTAATAATAAGTTTTAAAATATTGAGTCGCTGCTTTTAGACTTTTAGTGATGATTAATTCTTCTAAATCTGATTCACGATCTAGAAAATAGGTTTGAGAATTGCCATCACTATCCCCTCCTACTTGAAACATTATACTATCGATAGCTGAATGTCTATTGATTATTATCTCTGCAGCTAGTTTAAGATTTTGTATATAACCACTAATTTGTTCTGGAGTGACATCACTTAATCTTTTCATGATAGTTTTTCTAATATTTGGGGTTATTGGTTGTTCATATTCTTGTATTAAATATTGTTGAAATTCATTAGAAATATTTGTGTTCATCTTTTTCTCTCCAAAATTCTGTGAGGACTCCTCCTATGTATCTTAAGGATACCCCGACTATCTAAATTTCAGTTTAGAATTTCAATCATTAATTCAGATTTAATTTGCTTAATGAAGTTATACAATTTTTAATATTAACATTTATATGTATCTTAAGGATGCCCCGACTTTATTCATATCAGTCTATTCCTATGTTTCAAATCGCTAGAGTTATCAGAATAATCTTCAATAACCTTCAAATAGGATATTAATTGATTCAGGTAATTTGTCTCTCCGAAAATCGTTGATTTTTACGAATTATATCATCATCAATCCCAAGAAGTATCGTTTGCCAATATTCAGGATGGTATCTTACAAGACTTGAAAGAATGAAAGATAGAATAAAAGCTGATGCTGGTGAAAAGAGGCCCCTTGTAAGAAGTTGATCAAGAGAAAGATCTATTTTCCCTGTAAAAAAATCATTCATTTCATTCCAAGGATCACATACTAAAAGAAGTGAATGAAATACTCCAGAAGCTTTTATATTCACTTTTGGGTATTTATCCTTCTTTTTATCAAACTGGCATGTAATTCCGTGATTTTTAAATAAAATTCCTTCATTTATTTCAAGCTGGAGTAATACCCGCCCTTTAACACATTGAAGTAAACTATAATATTCAACTAACGGACTTGAATTATCATTCATGTTTAATGATGTTTCATACATTACCTTTGTTTGTTTAAAAAAAGAAGCTGATCTTTTCCCTATTCTTTCAAAACATCTCGGGCTTATTGAGAGTGGTTTTGCTATTTTCTCTTTATTTTTCTCCCTATATTCTTTATGTACCTTATCCATTTTTTCTTTATTTTTCTGATAATATTCTTTATGCGTCCTATCTATCTTTTCCTTAGTAGAATTGGTGTGGATATCGCATCTCTATCTTTTGATCCTGATTTCTTCAAAAAACTCCATGAACTCGGTTATCTTGAGAAAACCAACTATGCAGGTCAATGGAGGATTAAGTAATGAGTCAATCACAAATTGAATTGATGATTAAGGAACACCAACGTCAGTTACCACTCGAAGAAGAAAAACTAAATAATTTTAGGGGGGAGAACTAATATAACAAAAAAGGACAAGTGATTTATAAAATCTGCTCACATTAAATTAATATATCCAGTCTGGGAGAGCTCGCTTGATTACAGATGGAAAAATTGATTGAGATTGTAGAATTACTTTATTGACATTTAAACATAGATAGAATTGGTGAAATTATATGAATTCAATTGAAAAGGATCAGAATAACCTTCCTAAAAATTTGAAAGAGTGTTGTCGTAGTTATTTGATTCAAATTGCTCAGACTTTCGAAGCAGTAAAACCTTTTTTTGAAAAAAATCAACCGATGCTATCCAAGTATGAAACTGCGTTCAGAAGATCTAATAAACAAGCAGCAAATACAATAAAAGAAATAATGGAAGAACTAGAAGAAGCAGAAACAGAAACAAGGGTAATAACAGAAGCAGAAACAAAATTGGAAACCAAATATCTTCGCAAAAAATATGATGAACGTGAATTCAAAGAAGGAATAACTTATACTGTTATCGCTTTAGGTATTATGGGGGGCAAAACTCGCAGAAAACTTGTATTAAAACAAGAAGACGGAGAATTACTAGATTTATACAGCAAAGGAGGGATGTTATGGACTCAAGCAAAGAACCTCCGAAAAATGACAATTGTTTACATGTTCTGTTTATTAGAAGCTTGTTTTAAGAAACTTCTATTTCACGTCTATGTTTTAAAACCAATTTGTCTCAAATCAAAAGAAAAGAAGATTGATTATGAAACTTTACTTTCACATTCCTCTCTTGTTGATCTTTATTACTTTTTAGCTATTGAAGAGACTAATAAAATAGGATATATGGACATAGATAAAATAGCGAATTATTTTATTAAGAAATTAGGTTTTGATTTTACCAAATATGAAAAATGGGAGCAGCTAAGAGAAAGCTATTATCGAAGAAATATCATTGTTCACAATGGTGGCAAGATCAGTTCGATATATCTGAGAAAACTTAATTTGGATAAAAATTTGTTGAATACGGAATTAGAATTAGATTTTAACTATGTTAAATCATTCTATGAGAATATTCATGGCATGGTCAGCTACCTAAAAGATAATTTCCCTAAAAAGTTTTTATAGATTATTGTATATTAAAACCTGTTATAACTCAGAACCCCAGCAGTAAAATTTTCTAAACTTTCAAAAATTCTGATCTATTTTATGGAAGATTTTATTAAAACATCTTCATCAAACTGATGGTACAAAATCTTGACTTAGAACCAGACCAAAGCCAACGGACGTTAGAACAATTATACTGGAGTAAATGGATTAATTATCCGAGAAGTGATACCAGAAAAGCTGAATTTGAACCAA